>DAOUGB010000067.1:0-17767 GCA_034429595.1 Dehalococcoidales bacterium | reverse complement strand
AACTCGATGCCGCCGATGCCGTCCTTATAGCCGGGGTAGTTTTCCACCATCCAGGCATTGATAATCTGGCCGCCGATGGCCATCTTCTCGATAAGCAGGGTCTTGAGCCGGGCGCGGGCGGTGTAAATCCCTGCGCTCAAGCCTGCCGGGCCACCGCCGATGATGATGACATCATAGTCTTTAGATGAATTCATTTTGTACCACCTCCCATGCGCTATTCAGCATAATCAAGATACAAGATACAATAACCAAATAAATCTCAATAACCAAATTCCAAACGTGTTTGAGAATTGACCTTTGAATATTATTTGGTTATTGTTTCCTGGCTATTGTATCTCCTTCCCCTCAGGCCGCCAGCGCCGTATCCAGACTCTTCTTTAACTCCGGCTTGGGGCGGTAGCCGACGATGTTGGCCACCGGCTTACCATCTTTAAAGACAATCAGCGCGGGGATGCTCATAACACCGAACTTCCGGGCGGTATTCTGGTTATCATCCACGTTCAGCTTAAAGAAAGTAATCTTTCCCTCGTATTCGTTGGCCAGTTCATCAACAATGGGAGCCACCATGCGGCACGGGCCGCACCACGGCGCCCAGAAATCAACCAGCACCGGTGTTTTGGATTTTAACACCAATTCATCAAACTTCGCATCCTGAATATCCGTTGGCTTACTCATAAATATTCCTCCTTGATTTTGTCCGTAATGCCTCTTTCGATAGTTTCTTTAGCCAGTCCTACGGCATTTTTAATGGCTTTAGCCTGACTGCGCCCATGGGCGATAATAACGTTGCCGTTAACGCCCAGCAGGCATGCCCCGCCGTATTCCGAATAATCCATTTTCTTCGTCCAGGCGCCCAGCCCGATATCCCGCAGCAGGTCGCGGGTTTTCAACCGGGACACGCTGGAAAACACATGCCCCATTTCCTTAACCGAGGTCAGAAAATTATCGTTAAAGCCCTCGATGGTCTTGAGGACAATATTGCCGGTAAAACCATCCGTGACGACGACATCCGCATTTTTCCGGGCGATGTCATGCCCTTCTATATTCCCGATAAAGTTCACACCGTTGTGCTCTTTTAAAAGCCGGTAGGTCTCCACCGCCAGGCGGTTGCCCTTGCCCTCTTCCGTGCCGTTGCATAACAGACCGACGCGCGGCGTATCAATATTGAGCAGATATTTACTGTAAATAGAACCAAGCCGGGCAAACTCCAGTAAATGCTCCGGGCGGCAATCCGCATTGGCGCCGGCATCCACCAAGAGCGGCGGGCGGGACGAATATACATCCAGAAAGCACCCGATGGCCGGACGGCTGACGCCTTTGGCCTTACCAAGCGTGAGTAAGGCGCAGGCAACGACCGCCCCGGTGTTCCCGGCGGAAACGAAAGCCGCGGCTTTACCCTCTTTAACCAGGTTGGTGCCGATAACGATGGACGATTCCGGCTTGCTCTGGAGCGCCTTGACGGGATGCTCGTTAAAATCAATCACCTGTTTGGCATCGACGATGGAGATGCCGGTTTTAATCAGCGCTTTCTCCGCGAGCTTGCGGATGACGTTTTTCCGTCCAACCAAAATTATTTCCACGCCGTATTCCTGGACGGCTTTAATGGCGCCTTTAACGACTTCATGCGGCGCGTAATCCCCGCCGGCGGCATCCAGGGCAATCTTCGTATTACTCACTCTTTATCACCTCGGGATGGCTCCCTTCCCATAAATCGCACTGCCCGCCCCAGCAGGCAATCGTGCGGTCACCTTCCGCTATCTTTATTATCTCACATGACGCGGGGCAGGAACGACACTCGAACGACGACGTTCGATAGGCAATGCCGCTGACATCGAAGCCGCGGAATTTACAGGCCACCGGCCCGATAGCCGCACTTTCATGCACCAGTAAAGCCGCGCCGATAGCGCCCATAATCTCATGATGGGGCGGCACGATAACGGCCGTTTTAAGCTCCTCTTCCAGCGCCCGCTTGATTCCCTGATTAAAAGCCACCCCGCCCTGAAAAACCACCGGCGGTTTTATTTCTTTGCCGGAACCCACATCGCTCAAGTAGTTGCGCACCAGTGTGCGGCAGAGCCCGTAGATAATATCGTCCATATGGTGCCCCATCTGCTGTTTATGCACCATGTCCGATTCCGCAAAAACGGTGCAGCGCCCGGAGATATTCAGTTTCCCTTTACCTGAAAGCGCCCGGCGGGATAACTCCTCAATGCTTATATGCAGGCGCGCCGCCTGGTGGTCAAGGAAGCTGCCGGTGCCGGCGGCGCAGACCGTATTCATCCCAAAGTCCGCCACCTGCCCTTCCCGGATAATAATCAATTTGCTGTCCTGCCCGCCGATTTCGATTATCGTTTGGACATCCGGCACAAAACGGACGGCCGCCACCGCCTGGCAGGTGATTTCATTTTTCACCAGGTCCGCGCCGATAAGCGCCCCGGCCAGGTAACGCGCGCTGCCGGTAGTGGCCGTTCCCTTAATTGTAATATCAGCCGGCAGCCGCCGTTTTAACTCGCCCAAACCCCGCTGCACCACTTCCACCGGCCGGCCTTCAGTCGGCAAATACAGGCTGGCGATAAGCTCGTTCGCCGCGTCCAGCGCGGCGAATTTCACGGTCACCGACCCCACATCAATGCCAAGATAAATATTCATCTGTTTCAACACGCAATAATATCTTCTTATAATTTACGGGGAAAAATCTACTTGCCTTTAAATTCTTCCCGGACAGCGCGGAGAGTATCCGGGTTTGCCAGAAGGTCAGCGGCGGTCATGGCCATAGCTTTGGCGGCGTCCAGCATAGCGTTTAACGCTTTTTTGGTAGCCGCGGCTTTAGCGAACTCCGCAGAATGTATCAGGACATCCGGGGGCGCAATGCCGACGTACGGCTGAATGGTCGGCGCCAGGGTACTGACATTGCCGACATCCGAACTGCCGCCGAATTTATCCACGCTGCCCAGCGGAATCTGCCGTCCTAACGACTGCATATTTTTCTGGAACATTTTTGCCAGAGTCAGGTTGTTTTTCATAACCTCATAGCGCTCATCCGCCCAGCGGTGCTTCAACGTGGCGCCGGTAGCGATAGCCGCGCCGGTAAAACAGTTAAGGACCTTCTCTTTTAATTCTTCCAGGTAATTATTATCGGTGGCGCGCACCAGAAACGATGCCGCCGTATGCGCCGGTACGATATTAGCCGCGTCTCCGCCGCGGGTGATGATGCCGTGAATGCGCGCTTTATCCCGGATGTGCTGGCGCAGAGCATTGACGGCGTTATAGGCCAGAATCAGCGCTTCCAGGGCGTTGACGCCGGCTTCAGGCTCGGCGGCGGCATGCGCCGCTTTGCCGATGAATTCCACTTCCAGCGTCTGGCAGGCCAGCGCATTCATGACCACCTCATTGCCGCCGCCCGGGTGGCAAATCATGACCGCATCCAGTTCTTTAAAGGCGCCCCGCTCCGCCATAATCGCTTTGCCGGCATCGCCTTCTTCGCCGGGCGTGCCGTAGACGACGATGCTGCCGCCCAGCTTATCAACCGCTACTTTGGATGCTACACCGGCCGCGACCGCGCTGGTGGCGATAAGGTTATGACCGCAGGCATGGCCGACATTCGGCAGCGCGTCATATTCCGCCAGGAAACCGATAACCGGCTTGCCTTTACCATAGACGGCGCGGAAAGCCGTAGGCAGCTGATAACAGCCTTTTTCCACGGAAAAGCCGTTACTTTCAAGATAGGCCGCCAGCCAGCCGGCCGCCCGGCGTTCCCGCATGGCCGTTTCCGGGTTATCATGGATGTTTTGGCTTAACTCGCCCAGCGGCGCGGCGCCAGAATCTATTTCTTTAATGAGGGCAGCTTTAAGCTCACCGATATCCACACCCAATCTCCTGCGGTCTACTGGCCGTCACCGGCCGGTTCAACCCTATCATAATTGACGATGCTGCTCTTGCGGAAACCGACATTTTTGAAATAATTCACAACTTCCGTGTCCTGTTCAGGAATACCGGCACGGATAGTTAAAATTTTCTTGTCTTTACAATATTTCTCCAGCGCTTCAATCATCATGGTGCCGATGCCGTGTTTGCGGTATTCAGGGTTGACGGCGATAAGATAAATGTTGCCGGCGCCGGTCATGGGCATGCCGGTAAAGACCAGCTTGGCCAGGATAAACCCTACCAGAACCCCCTCATACTCGGCGATAAAACTCAAATCGAGCGGCCACTGCAGTTCCGCCGCCACTTTATCTTTTTCCGGGATTTCAGCCCACCAGATTTCCAGGATAGGCATAACATCGCTGGAGACCATGCGCCGTATCTTGACGGCTTTTTTATCAAACGATTTCATTGCAGACCCCCGGCCTCTGCCCCGGATTTTACAATATATTCTTATTATAACCCAGTAACCAAGGGATTGCCAGACAGCGATTAATCCGGATACACGGCTTCAAACCGCAGGCAAGATAAGGTTATAAAACCGGAGAGCACGTTGACAAAGGTAAGAAGGATACTGTAATAATTTTACTCGAATCAATAAAAATTTCTATGACCTGCCGGGGAATTCTTTATGAAGCGGTGGCTCAAGACAATCATCATCATACTGGCGGTACTGGTTATCGGGTTCCTGGGAATTTCCGTTTTCCTGGGCTATTCCATGACCAGAGTGGAGCGGGTAGCCGTGGCAGGCAGCCCGGCCGACCTGGGGCTGACATACATGGATATAGTATTCCAAAGCAAGGACGGATTAACACTGCGGGGCTGGCTAATATACGCAACCGGTAATTGGCCGTCAATGATGAGTTCGCCGCCACCGGTGACCGATGAAAGTAAAATCATTATCATGCTCCACGGCAGCGAAGGCAACCGCGCCGATGCATCAATAAGGACGCTGGACATCGCGGCGGAGCTGGTCAAACACGATTATAATGTGCTGCTGTTCGACCTGCGGGGGCACGGGGAATCGGAGGGCGACCGTCTATCCGCCGGCTATCACGAGCGCAAGGACTTACTGGGAGCACTCGACCTTGTAAAGCAGCTTGGTTATAAACAAATCGGGGTGCTGGGATTTTCCATGGGGGCGGCAACCGCCATACTGACCGCCGCCGGGAACGATGACATCGATTGTATAGTGGCGGACAGCTGCTTTGCCGATATTACGGAGATAATGCAGCGGGAGTTTGCCGCGCGGACGAAGTTCCCAGGGGTTTTCCTGCGGCCTGTGCTGCAGGTGGTCAAAATAATTTACGGAGTAGACTTTCCCGCCGTAAAGCCGGTGGAAGCAGTATCGCAGGTTGCGCCCGCGCCGATTTTCTTTATTCACGGCGCGGAAGACACGTTTCTGCCTCCGGAACATGCCGACCGCCTGCTCGAAGCATCGGACAACCCCAACAACAGACTCTGGATAGCGCCCGGCGCGGAACACGTCAGGGCCTACGCCGCCAATCCCACCGAATATATCAGCCGGATAACCGCCTTCTTTGACGAATCATTGAATCGACCATAGAGAGGCAATGCTTCCTTAAACATGGCTGCCAAATTATTTCCTCTATTATATTGCATCCTGATATAAAGCGTGTTATAATGAGCTTGCCGGGATTAGAATAGCTTTTTTGTAAAGTGGGTTTGAGTCCCACTTTTTTAATTATTGAAAAAGAATATCGGAGGTAAAAGTCCGAAATGAAGAGCGATTTCTTGCTCGCCATAACGCAGCTCTCGGCGGAAAAAAATCTGCCGAAAGACGTGGTTCTTACCGCCGTCGAAGCGGCACTGGTATCGGCCTACAAAAAAGACAGCCTCTTCGCCAACCAGAACATATCCGTAAAAATCAACCCCGGCACCGGCAAGGTCGAGGTATGGGTAGAAAAAACCGTGGTGGATAAGGTCACCAACCCGGCCCTCGAAATCACCTTGAGGGAAGCCAAGAAACTAAAGGCGGATATCAAGGTCGGCGAGAACATTATGATCGAGTCCACGCCGGAAAACGCCGGGCGCATCGCGGCGCAGACCGCCAAACAGGTCATTCTCCAGCGCCTGCATGAAGCCGAGCACAGCGCCATCTTTGAGGAATTTGCCGATAAGGAAGGCGAAGTGGTCAGCGGCGTTATCCAGCGTTTCGAGGCCGGGCAGGCCTTTATCGATATGGGACGGACGGAAGCCGTCCTACCCCCCGCCGAGCAGGTGCGCTCCGAACGCTACCGCGTGGGCCAGCGCCTGAAGGTAGTCCTTTTGCAGGTAGCGCGCACCAGCAAGGGGCCGAAGGTAATCGTTTCCCGCTCCCACCCGGAACTGCTGCGCAGATTATTCGAACTGGAAGTGCCGGAGGTCTTTAACGGCACCGTCGAGATAAAATCCATCGCCCGCGAGGCGGGTTTCAGGAGCAAGATAGCCGTGGCCGCCAAGCAGGAAGGCATCGACCCCGTAGGGTGCTGCGTGGGGCTGCGGGGCATCAGGATACAGAATATCGTCAGCGAGCTGAACGGCGAAAAAATAGACGTCGTCATGTGGAGCCCGGAGCCGGCCAACTTTATCGCCAACGCCTTAAGCCCGGCGCACATCGTGGGCGTGCAGCTGAACAAAGACGAGCAGGTGGCGACGGTCATCGTGCCGGACAAACAGCTTTCCCTGGCTATCGGCAAAGAGGGGCAAAACGCCCGGCTGGCCGCCAAGTTGACCGGCTGGCGTATTGATATCAAGAGCGCTTCCACCGCCGAGGCGGAGAAGATTAAAGAGGTCAAACCCGCTGAAGAAGCAGCAACCACGGAAGCTGCCGGGGCGGAGCAAGCAGCGGCGGCAGCAGCCGAGGCCAAAGCGCCGGCGGAAGAGAAACTGCCCGAAGAAATCATGGCCGACCTCGAGTCACTGGTGACGGAAGAGCCGGTCACGGAAGAAAAGACGCAAGAAACAGCGGGCGAACCTGTGGCCGCCGAAATTCTGATGCCGCCGCAGATAAGGAAGCAGGCGGCTGCCCAATCAAAATCCGAACTGCGGTTCGCGGAAGACATCCTGGCGCCGCGGCGCGTTAAAGACGTCGAGAAGCCTGCCAAGGCCAAGAAGAAAAAGAAGGGCGGCTATACCAAAGAAGGTGAAGAAGGCATAAAATCCAAGAAGGGCCGCCGTGATTATAGCGTGGTGGAGGATGAGGAAGATTACTTCTAACTCATCCCCGGCCAAGCCGGCGCCGCAGCGTACCTGCGCGGCCTGCCGGCAGGTAAAAAATAAACGTGAAATGGTGCGCCTGGTGCGCACTCCCGGAGGTAACATAGCGATAGATATATCCGGGAAAAAAGAGGGGCGGGGCGCTTATCTGTGCCGGGACAGGGCGTGCTGGGAAAAGGCGATGAAAGGCAAACAACTGGAGCACGCTTTTAAGAGTGATATAAACCGCGGCGACATGGAGAAGCTTTTAATAACAGGGAAAAACCTGCTGAAGGAGTAAATCATTGGCTAGAGCCAGTAAACAGGAAAAACCAGCCGCACCGGCGGCCGAAAAGGCCGCGCAGGAAGCGACGCAGGCTAAAGTACCCGTTATCGACCTACCGCGCTCGATAGGCGTGCGGCAACTGGCGGAACTACTGGATGTAGATTCCATCTACATTATCAAACAACTGATGCGCAGCGGCATCATGGCCAATATCAATCAAATCATCGATTACGAGACCGCCGCCACGATTGTTGCCAGCCTGGGTCTGAAACCGCACCTCACCCCGCTGAAAGACCAGATGATGGCCTCGGCGGCGGAAGAGAGCAAGAAGCTCAAGAAGAAATACGGCAAAGACGCCGAGAACCTGGAACCGCGCCCGCCGGTGGTCACTGTCATGGGACATGTCGACCACGGCAAGACCAAGCTGCTGGACGCCATCCGGCAGACCAACGTGGTGGACTCCGAGGCGGGCGGTATCACCCAGCATATCGGCGCTTACCAGGCAACCATCGATGGACACAAGATAACTTTCCTGGATACGCCCGGTCATGAGGCGTTTACCGCCATGCGCGCCCACGGCGCCAACATCACGGATATCACCATCCTCGTGGTGGCCGCGGATGACGGCGTGATGCCGCAGACGAAAGAGGCCATCGCCCACGCCAAAGCCGCCGACGTGCCGATTGTCGTAGCCATTAATAAAATTGATAAAGACAATGCCGACCAGAACCGCGTGAAACAGCAGCTGGCGGAAGCCGGGCTGGTCATCGAGGAATGGGGAGGCAATGTTATCGCCGTCCCGATTTCCGCCAAAGCCAAGACCGGCATCAAAGAACTGCTGGAAAGCGTGCTGCTGGTAGCGGAGATGGAAGAGCTTAAAGCCAATCCCAACCAGGCCGCCGCCGGGGTCGTCATCGAGGCCAAGAAAGACAAGACGATGGGCCCGCTGGCGACTGTGCTGATACGCGCCGGGACGCTGAAAGACGAGGATACCATCGTCGTCGGCAACACCTGGGGCAGGATAAAGGCAATGTTCAATGATACCAACAAGCGCATCAAGAAGGCCGAGCCATCCACGCCAGTGGAAATTCTGGGATTGAATGATGTCCCGCAGGTGGGCGATAACCTGGTGGCCGTGGCCGACGAACGCCATGCCCAGGCCATCCTCGCGCACCGGCGGGCCGAGCAGGAAAAAGAGACCGCCAAAGCGAAATCGGTCAACCTGAACAGCCTGTTCGACCAGATAAACGCCGGAAAAGTGAAAGAGCTTAACGTTATCCTCAAGACGGATGTCCAGGGCAGCCTGGAACCCATCCGGAATTCGCTGGAAAGACTGGGAACGGACGAAGTAAAAGTAAGGATTATTCACGGCGCCACCGGCAACATCACGGAAAGCGATGTCATGCTGGCTTCCGCCTCCAACGGTCTGGTCATCGGGTTCGGCGTCAGCGCCGGAGAAGGCGCGCGCCACCTGGCAATTTCCAGCGGCGTGGATATCCGCATCTACAATATTATTTACAACCTCATCGATGACGTGGAAAAAGCGCTCAAAGGCCTGCTGGAGCCTACCTTCACCGAGGTTATCGAGGGCCGGGCGGATGTCCGGGCGGTATTCCCGGGCGGTAAAAACACCAAAGCGGCCGGCGTCATGGTGACCGAGGGCAAAGCCACCCGCAATACCAAGGTCAGGGTACGCCGGGGCAAGGAAATTTTGGCCGATTCAATCGTCAGCAGCCTGAAACGCTTCAAGGACGACGCCAAAGAAGTGGCGGCCGGCTATGAATGCGGCGTGGGCGTCAAAGACTTCAACGATTTCAAAGCGGGCGACGTTCTGGAGTTCTACAGAATGGAGCAGTCCGGCACCTAGTCCAGCCGGAAATATCATGTCACATCGCATCGAACGCGTTAATACGCTCATCAGGCGTGAAATCAGCGAGCTTATCCAGCAGCACTTAAGAGACCCGCGGCTCGGCGAATTCGTTGCCGTCACGGAGGTCGACACCTCCCCCGACCTGAAATACGCCAAGGTCTATATCAGCAGCATGGGCGGACAGCAGGAAGAGGCGAAAATCCTGGGGGCGCTCAATTCGGCTGCCGGCTTTCTCCGCACCGGGCTGGCCAAACGGCTGAAAATGCGCTACACGCCGGAGCTTAACTTCGTCTGGGACAACTCCATCGAGCACGGCGATAAAATCCTGCGCCTGCTCGACCAGGTCAACGCGGAAAAAGAAAGCAGCAATTAGCCGTTAGCTACAGACCCCGCCATGCCTAAGCCAGGTTTGCTCACCCTTCCCCAAATTGCTATTATTATCCTGTATACATTTGTTAAAAGGAGCGCCCCATGAAATATTCATCTTTGCTGGATAAAATTCCGGACTATCCTTTCCGTAAAGTCGGGAGAATTTCCCGTGAGGTGGAACAGCGGGACGGCGTACGCATCATCAACGCCAGAATCGGCATCCCCGATAAAGAAGCCCCGAAAGCCGTCAAAGAAGCCATGGCTAAACACATGCTGGAGCAAGACTCGACACTCGGCTATCCGGTGGATTCCCATCCGGAGCGCGGCATACCGGAAATGGTCGAGGCCATCATCGAGGACTACCGCGTTAAATACAACGTCAAGCTCCGGCCGGAAAATATCACCGTGACCGGCTGGAACAAAGAGGTGCTGCATAACATGGTGCGCCTCTTCGACCATGGAACGGTATATATACCCGACCCCGTTTACCCGGCTTACGAACCGGCCGTGGTGCTGGCCGGACACCAGGTCAAAAGGGTCAGGACTTCCGCGGCGACCAAGTGGCGTCCGGAATTCAATTTTAAAGATGGCAAGAACCCGGTGGCGTTTTATTTCTGCGACCCCAATAACCCCACCGGCAGCACCGCCGATATCGATTTTTACGCCGCTTTGCTCCAACAGATGAAAGCCGCCAACGTCACCGGCATCTTCGATAAAGCCTATAAAGACTACGTTTTCGACGACGTGACCAAACCGGTATCCATCACGCAGATTCCGGGGATGATAGACCACGGTTATGAAATCGTCTCATTTTCCAAGCATTATAACTTCGTGGGCATCGGGCTGGGGTGGATTGTCAGCAGCGAGGAAAACATCAACAGGTGGTTCAAGCTGACCAGCCAGTACAGCCAGGGCGTGGAATGGTACAAGCAGAAAACGGGGGCGGACGCTTTGCAGAGCCCGCAGATAAAAGCGGAAATGCAGGCATATTTCAAAGAGGTAAAAGACCGCCGGGACATTTTTACCAGGGGACTGCTGGAACTGGGGCTGCAAGTAGAAATCCCCAAGGCCACGCCGTATCTCTGGATTAAAGCGCCGGAAGGCTATGACGATGAGGACTTCGTGCTGAACACGTTAATCAGCAAAGCGCACGTGGCCTTTATGCCCGGCTCCTACTTCGGGGAGAACGGGAGGGGCTATATGAGAGCCACTCTGTTCCTTTCCAGACAGGAAATCGAAGAAGTGCTCGACCGCATTAAAAAAGTAAAGACTTGGTGAGGCATTAAGGGGAAACTCTAAATTCCAAACAATATCGAATTAACAAAACTCAAACGAAAAAACGTCATTCCCGTGCAAACGGGAATCCAGCAATGAGAGCATAATATGATTGCCTTCTGAAAATGGATCCCTGCTTTCGCGAGGATGACAGTCTTTTGTTTCTTGTATCTTGATTATTTCTTTAGGGCTGGGGGTTAAGGGACTTGGACGGCATACTGAACATTAACAAGGCGGCGGGGATAACGTCCTTCGGGGTGGTGGCCATCGTTAAACGCCTGACCGGAGAGCGACACGCGGGGCATGCCGGAACGCTCGACCCGGACGCTACCGGAGTGCTGCCTATCTGCCTGGGCAAGGCTACCCGCATCGTCGAATTCCTCATGGATGCCCGCAAAGTCTACCGCGCCGTCATCGAGCTGGGCATCAGCACGGATAGCTATGACGCCGCCGGAAAAATCACCGGCCGGGGTGACGCCGCCAATATTACTAAAACAACCCTGGAAAAGGCATTGGAATCTTTCCGCGGTGTAATCCGGCAAACACCGCCCATGTACAGCGCCCTGAAACATAAAGGGCAGCCCCTTTACGCTTTAGCCCGGGCAGGCATCGCCGTAGAAAGGCAGAGCCGGGCCGTGACCATCCACCGCCTGGAACTGATAGACCGGCAGCCCCCATGTCTAACATTGGAAATAGAGTGTTCCAAAGGCACTTATATCCGGTCGCTGGCCAACGACCTCGGCGAGCAGTTGGGGTGCGGCGCTTACCTTAAAGAACTGGTGCGCAGCCGGTACGGCATTTTCAGCCTGGAAAACGCGGTGACGCTGCCGCAGCTTGAAGAAGCCGCCCCTAAAGGGGATATAGCGCCGTATCTCCACCCTATCGATAGTGTTTTACAGCACCTGCCGTCGCTGGTCGTTGATGAAACCGGGGAGGCGGCGATAAAGACAGGCAGCGTGCCGGAGCTGGAGCCCGGCGATATGCCGGACGCCGCCAATAAATACTGCCGCGCCTACAGCGCGGACGGGCGGTTCCTGGGCATGCTCCGTTATGACGCAATCGAGAAGAACTGGCGACCTAAAAAAGTGTTTGTTTAAAGACCCTGCCAGGTCATGCTTAAATGCCGGATAAATGATTATGTCAAATATTGCGTGCGTAAACCTTGACATATTACGCCCAAAAAGAGTATATTTCAAGGCGGTGTGTGCTAATTCTAAAAGGTCAGGAAAATTCTTTCCGTTATCATCATTTTAGAAAGGGGTTACATTAATAACATGGGGAAAATCAACGTCGCGATTATCGGCGTGGGCAATTGCGCTTCATCTCTGGTCCAGGGCGTCCATTACTACAGGAACGCTAAAGACACCGACCAGGTACCGGGCTTAATGCATGTTAATCTCGGCGGTTACCATATCAGCGATATCGAATTCGTGGCCGCCTTCGATATCGACAAGAACAAGGTGGGGAAAGACCTCGCGGAAGCCATCTATACCAAGCCGAATAATACCTATAAATTCTGCGATGTCCCGACGACCGGCGTTAAAGTAATGCGGGGCATGACCCATGACGGCCTGGGCAAATACCTTTCCGAAATCATCCAGAAAGCGCCGCCGCCCACGGTAGACATCGTTAAGGTGCTTAAAGAGACCAATACCCACGTGGTGCTGAATTACCTGCCGGTGGGCAGTGAAATGGCCACCAAGTGGTACGTGGAACAGATATTGCAGGCCGGCTGCGCCATGGTCAACTGCATCCCGGTCTTTATCGCCAGCCGCAAGGACTGGGCGCAGCGCTTTGCCGACCACGGCCTGCCGATTATCGGCGACGATATCAAATCGCAGGTGGGCGCCACCATCGTGCACCGCGTGCTGACCAAGCTGTTCGTCGACCGCGGCGTGAAGCTGGAAAAGACCTACCAGCTGAACTTCGGCGGTAATACGGATTTTCTCAACATGCTGGAAAGAGAACGGCTCGAATCCAAGAAAATCTCCAAGACCGGCGCCGTCACCTCGCAGCTGCCTTATAAACTGGATGCCGACGATATCCATGTCGGCCCCAGCGATTACGTTCCGTTCCTGCTCGATAAAAAGTACTGCCACATCAGGATGGAAGGCCGGACATTCGGGGACGTTCCCCTGCTGGTCGAAGCCAAACTGGAAGTCTGGGACAGCCCCAACTCCGCCGGCGTGGTCATCGACGCGCTGCGGTGCTGCAAACTAGCCCTGGACCGCGGCATAAAAGGCGCCTTAACCGCGCCGTCCTCCTATTTCATGAAGACACCTCCGATTCAGTACGGCGATGCCGAGGCCCGCGATGCGACCGAAGCGTTCATTAAAGAAAACGCCGCGCCAAAAGGCAAGGCTGTCAAAAAACCGGGAGCAAAATAGCCCTTTATGAAAATAGCTCTGGTTTCTCCTTACGACTTCGCTTCTCCGGGAGGCGTAGTCAGCCATATATCGTGTCTGGAGCAGCAATTCACCCGGATGGGGCATGAGGTCAAAATTATCGCGCCGGCCTCCAAAGCCTATTACACCAGCGGCGACCGGTTTATCCGCATCGGCACGCCGCGTCCCGTCCCGGTGAGCGGCTCCGTGGCGCGGATTACACTGTCCGTCCGGCTCGAAGCGCAGATAAAAGAGGTCTTCGAGCGCGAAAAATTCGATATCTGCCACCTGCACGAGCCGTTGATGCCCACCCTCTGCACCACAGTTTTGAGACTGAAAAAATGCCCGATGGTCGGCACTTTCCATGCTTCCGGCGGCCGGCCCTGGTATACCATGTTCTCCCCCATCATGAAATGGTACCTCGACCGCTGGTTCCGCAAGCTTGACGGGCGCATCGCCGTTTCCGATGTCGCCTTAAAATACGTTAACGCCTTTTTCCCCTCCCATTACACCATCATCGCCAACGGGGTAGACACCAAACACTTCAACAGCTCCGTACCGCCGCTGGACAGGTTTAACGACGGGAAAATCAATATTCTCTTCGTGGGGCGGCTGGAAAAACGCAAGGGGTTCGATTATCTGCTGGAAGCCTACCGGCTCATCAAGCCGGAAGTGCCGGAGTGCCGCCTTATCCAGGCGGGGCCGGGGGTAATGTTGCGGAAAAAATATGAAAAGCGCGTCCGCAAGTACGGGCTCGCCGATGTTTTCTTTACCGGCTACGCCACGTACCGCGACCTGCCGAGATACTACAAAACCGCGGATATAGCCTGCTTTCCGTCAACGGGGCGGGAAAGCCAGGGCATCGTTCTGCTGGAAGCCATGGCTTGCGGCAAACCGGTTATCGCGTCCAACATCGACGGCTATAACAGCGTGCTGACCGATGGCGTCGAAGGCATTGCGGTACCGCCGAGAAACGCGGAAAAAATAGCCGAAGCGCTATTAAGACTCATCAGGGATAAACAGCTCCGCGAGCAGATGGGAACCAGAGGCAGACCCCGGGCAATACAATACGAATGGTCAACTATCGCCAGTAGATTAATAGATTTCTATACCAATACCCTCAACAAGCTAAAAAAGACCGAACCGGAACCCGCTAAGGAGTTAACGGGAATCAGCACTGTTTCAGGAACGCATTGAACCATGGCCAAATTATCTTCAGCCAGAAAAATAATCGCCGGTAACGTAACCGAACCGATTGTCAGGCTTATCGCCAAAACGCCGCTTACCCCCAACGTACTTACCTGGATAGGTCTGGGCATCACGGTTATCGCGGGGGCGCTGGCGTTTACGGAGCATCTCCTGGCCGCGGGCATCGTCGTGCTGGCGGCCGGGCTGTTCGATATGCTGGACGGGGCGCTGGCCCGCCTGACGGGACGCGTTACCAAGTTCGGCGCGATACTGGATTCCACCCTGGACCGGATTTCTGAAGCTGTCATCCTGCTGGGCCTGCTGGCAGTGTTCGTGCGGGATGCGCAGGTAGCCGAAAGCATTATCATCGGGCTGGCGCTGCTGGGCTCGTTCCTGACCAGCTACACCCGGGCGCGGATGGAAGGGCTGGGCATCGAATGTAAAGCGGGGCTCTTCACGCGGCCGGAAAGAGTCATCGTCATGGCGCTGGGGCTATTGTTGAGCGGGGTTGATTACGCCCTGCTGATTGCCCTTATCATCGTGACTATTTTCAGCTGGTACACAACTATCGAAAGAATGGTCTACGCCCGGCGTCATTTAAAAGGCTAAAGATTCTTTCTTCTTCCCTGTCATTAATAGCTATAGACAGGGTACGCGCGCGATGGTAGAATCGTAGGGGTTTTGTCTATAGGAGGTAAAAATGCCGGTTGTTGCTGTTATCGGAGCCCAATGGGGAGATGAAGGCAAAGGTAGAATCGTTGATATGCTGGCGGAGAAAGCCAAGTACGTGGTACGCTTCTCCGGCGGCGATAATGCAGGTCATACGGTAGTGAACCCTCACGGGGAGTTCAAGCTGCGGCTGACACCATCAGGGATTTTCTATAAAAACGCTACGGCCATAATCGGGAACGGCGTGGTACTCAATCCCGCCGTGCTTAACAGTGAAATAGATGAGCTCAACAAGCGGGGCATTACTACTTCAAACCTGCGCATCAGCGACCGCGCCAACCTCATTATGCCCTACCACACCGTCATTGAAGGGTATGAAGAAAAAGCACTCGGCAGCAAGGCCATCGGCACCACTCTCAAGGGCATCGGCCCGGCCTTCGCGGATAAAATAGCCCGGAACGGCATCCGCGCCGGAGACCTGCTGGATAAAGCCTATTTCAAAGAGCGGCTGGGCACCGTTATCGAGGGCAAGAACAAGATTATTACCAAAGTCTACGGCGGGGTACCGCTTTCTCTTGAAGAAATTTATAAACAGTATTGCGAATACGCCGACCGCTGGGCGCCGTTTATTTGCGATACTTCCGTAATGCTCGCGGAGGCAATCAAGCGCAATGAGAACGTGCTCATGGAAGGCGCGCAAGGCGTGCTGCTCGACCCGGAATACGGCACCTATCCCTTCGCCACTTCTTCATCGCCGATGTCCGCCAACGCCTGCCTGGGCGCCGGCATCGCCCCCAACCGCCTTAACCAGATACTGGGCGTTTTTAAAGCCTACCAGACCAGAGTGGGCGCCGGCCCGATGCCGACGGAGCAGGATAATGAAATCGGCGAAACGATACGGGAACGCGGCCAGGAATACGGCACGGTCAGCGGCCGGAGCCGCCGCTGCGGCTGGTTCGATGCGGTGGCCGCGCGCATGAGCGCCCGTTTGAACGGCTATACCGGGGTGGTGATTACCCGCCTGGATATACTGGATACGCTGCCCGAACTGAAGATTTGCACCGGCTACAAGGCAGACGGTAAAACGATAGACCATTTCCCCGCCAGCATCAAGACACTGGAAAAGTGCGAGGCCGTTTATGAGGCCATGCCGGGCTGGCAGTCCCCCACCAGCGATGCCCGCAAGTTCAAGGAACTGCCGGCCAACGCCCAGCGCTATATCCAGCGGCTGGAAGAAGTCATCGGCTGCCCGGCGGATATCATCTCCATCGGCAAGAGCCGTGAGCAAATCATCATCCGGAAGTCAATTTTCTAGGTTTGGGGGTAACCGACCTTTCCTCCTCGCAGCCTCCTCTCCGTTGACAGAGAGGAGGACGATATACCTGATACAAAATCTCCCTCCTGTCCCTTCCGTTCACTACGTTCAGGACAGGCTTTACGAAAGAGGGACGTCAATACCCCTACAACGAAGAGGCGGAAAAAGGGGAGGAATTTCTTCCGGACTAACCGGGAGACAAATAATATGCTAACCATCAGAGAAGCGGCCGCAAAAGACATCCCGCGCCTGCAGGAGCTTTACCAGCAGCTTTCTTTTAACCCCGGGGACTACCGGAAAGCGCCGGTGGCAGACTGCCGGAAAATACTGCATCAGATAAAAAAGTACCCCAACGCTTCCCTGCTGGTGGCGGAGGAGGACGGGAAAGTGGTGGGAACGACCTTTTTAGCCATTCTGCCGGGCTTTGCGCACCATACCGCGCCTTTCGCGGTCATCGAATACGTGGTGGTGGACGAAAAAGTGCGCAGCAAAGGCATCGGGAAGGCTTTAATGGACTACTGCAAAGACCGCGCTAAAGAGGCGGGGTGCTACAAGATAATGCTCACCAGCGATAAGCGGCGGGAACGGGCACACAAGTTCTATAAAGCTAACGGGTTTAATGCCGAGGCGGAGGGATTTAGATTTTATTTTTAGGGTTGGCTTTAGGAGACAATAAACTCAATTCGTACTTTTTTTGTGTAACTGAAATTTTTTCCACTTTGAAGTTTTCCGCTTATCTTTAAAGAATATGTTTCATCACTACCGATATTTGAGCCGGGGCCAAGTAAGGTTTTTGTTCTGCCGGAACTTTCTCCTGGTAACAGAGGGCTTGAATCGGTGACTTCAAAGTTAAAATCGTAAGACTTTTCCAGCTTCAGTGTGGC
The DNA here is from genome assembly GCA_034429595.1 of Dehalococcoidales bacterium. Lineage (GTDB taxonomy): Bacteria > Chloroflexota > Dehalococcoidia > Dehalococcoidales > RBG-16-60-22 > RBG-13-51-18. Next base: position 408 of record DAOUGB010000067.1, on the reverse strand, counting down.
GGTCAATTCAGTTACCGGTTCCTCACCGGTATTCTCCAGGATGATTTCTACGGTTGGTCCAGCCGGAACAGGCGGCCCGACGGAACTCACCGAAACGACTTCGACAGTCTGCTCGTTAGCACAACCGCAGACTCCCGCGAGGATAAGTATCAAAGCCAAAACGCATAAAGCCGTTTTAAATATATTAACCATAACCCCTGTTTTATCCTTATGTTAATTTACGGCAAGACAAACAACGTCATTTTAAGCCAGATTGCAGGATTTGTCAAAAATGATTTTTCGCCTCCCCGCCCCTATAAATGTTATAATTAGATATGGACATCCTCGCTGAATTAAATCCCGCACAAAGACAGGCCGTAGAAGCCATCAACGGGCCGGTGCTGATACTCGCCGGGCCGGGCAGCGGCA
>DAOUGB010000066.1:0-22600 GCA_034429595.1 Dehalococcoidales bacterium | reverse complement strand
GGGATTTACACCGCCCGCGCCCGGCTCAAGACCCTGCTTATCGAGAAGATGGCCATCGGCGGCCAGATTATCAATGCCTGGATGGTGGAAAACTACCCCGGCTATAAGGACGGCATCGGCGGCATCGAGTTGACGACGGCGATGCACGAGCAGGCCACCAAGTTCGGGATGGAAACGCTTTCCGATGAGGTAACCGGCATTGAAATCAAAGGCGACCGGAAGGTCATTAAGACCCCGCAGGGGGATTTTGCCGCTAAGGCGATTATCATCGCCGGCGGGGCGGAACGCCAGAAACTGGGCGCCCCCGGCGAAAAAGAGTTCACCGGCAAGGGTGTCTCTTACTGCGCCACCTGTGACGGCGCTTTCTTCCGGGATAAAGCAGTAGCCGTCCTCGGCGGCGGCAACTCGGCGGTAACGGAGGCCCTGGAGCTAACCAAATTCGCGGCTAAAGTCTACCTCATCCACCGCCGCAACGAGCTGCGCGCCACCAAAATCCTGCAGGAAAAGCTGCTGGCGGATTCCCGCATCCAGGTGCTCTGGGATACCGTGGTGGAAGAAATCAAAGGCGACCAGTTTGTTAACGCCATGAAGATAAAAAATGTGAAGACAGGGCAAACATCTGACCTGAAAGTTGATGGTGTGTTCGTCTCGGTCGGCACGCAGCCGGCCACCGGCTACTTGAAAGGGATGGTTAATCTGGATGCCAACGGCGCCATTATCATCAATGACCGCCTGGAAACGAATGTGCCGGGCATTTATGCCGCCGGAGATATCCGCAGCGGCTCTATCCGGCAGGTCGTCGGCGCGGCCGGTGACGGCGCGATGGCAGCCGTTCACGCCGGAAAATATATCGGTGAATAAAGATAATAATTTAGGTCGTTTTTAAGTGTCTTAATAGTGGATGGGAGTTGATTTTTCCCGCTGGTTAGTTGTTAAATATCTTGTCACCAGAATAAAGGAGAGAAAGTGAAAGTCATATTTATCGGGGATGTCCCAAATGTCGCCAGGGTAGGTCAGACCAAAGAAGTCGCGGATGGCTATGCCCGCAACTTTTTATTCCCCCGCAAGCTGGCTGTCCTGGCCAATTCTCAAGCTGCGGCCGCGGTCGATGCCCACCTTAAAAAGCTGCTGAAACAGCGGGCGGTTGAAGAAGCTCAAATGGCGGAACTGGCCAAGAAAATCGAGGGTGTGGAAATCACGCTCAAGGCCAAGGTCGGTGAAAATGATAAGCTGTACGGCTCCGTGACCGGCGCCGATATCGCCGAGGCTTTAAGCAAGGCTGCCGCCTGCGCTATCGATAAAAAGATTATCGTCCTCGCCGAGCCCATCAAGCAGGCTGGCGTTTGCGATGTGACCGTGCGTTTCACCCACGATATTTTAGCGGTCATCAAAGTCAACGTTATTTCCGAGGATGCTACTGAAGAAAAACCCGCCAAAGTAGAAAAGAAGGCTGAAAAGGCCGAGGAAAAAGCTGAAGCCGCCGCCGAGCCCAAGAAAGAAAAGGCGGAAAAGAAAGAGAAGAAAGCCAAGGCGGAAAAGCCTGCCAAAGAAGCAAAAGAAGAAGCCCCGGCCGCCGCTGCAACGGAAGAAGCCGTTAAAGAAGTAAAAGCGGAAAAACCCGCCAAGGAAAAGAAAGCCAAGGCGGAAAAGGCCGCTAAAGAAGAAAAACCGGAGAAATCTGAAGAGAAAAAAGAAAAGAAAGCCAAATCCAAGGCTAAAAAAGAAGATTCAGCCGATTAATTAAAGGAGTCGGAACACGGTGAATGATGCCAGGCTCCCGCCCAACGATAATGACGCTGAAGAAGCGGTCATCGGCTCGCTGCTGATTAACGGCGCGTCTATCTTCCAGATTGCAGACTTTCTTCAGGCGGAGGACTTTTACTTCGAGCAGAACCGGTGGCTCTATGACGCTGCGCTATCGCTCTACAAGCGCGACGAGGCCATCAACCAGGTCACGATGGCGCAGGAGCTTACCCGCGTGGGGAAGCTGGAGTCGTGCGGCGGGGTGGCTAAATTGAGTTATTTGATTTCCGTGTGTCCTACCTCGCTGGATATCGAGCATTACGGGCGTATCGTCTACCGGCTCTCCATTATGCGCCAGATGATTACCGCCGGTGACCGTATTTCGGCTATCGGCTATGAAGCCGGGCCGGATGTGGAAGAAAGCATGGCCAAGGCTGAAGGTGTTCTGTTCCGTCTGCGCCGCGGCGGCGGCAACAATGATTTAACCCATATCCGTGAAGTATTGGATAAATACTTCGAGGTGGAGCCGGAATCATCGGAAGATAAACCGGAACGCCTGCCTTACGTTTTGTCCGGCTTCGCCGGCCTGGATGAATTTCTTGGCGGGATGCAGCGGTCGGACCTCATTATCGTGGCCGGCCGTCCCTCCATGGGCAAGACCAGCTTCGCTTTGAATATCGCCCGCAACGCCGCCGTCCAGTACCGCGCCTGTGTCGCCGTGTTTTCCCTGGAAATGGGGCGTGACTCGCTGGTAACGCGCCTGGTCTCCAGCGAATCCGGCATCAATTCCCGCCGTATCCGCTTCGGCGAGCACCGCAACGAAGAAGAAGAGCGCAAGGTCATGGAAGCTACCGGCGTGCTCTCGGAAGTGCCGATTTATATTGATGATACCCCGATGATACGCATCGCGGAGATGCGCAGCAAGGCGCTCCGCCTGAATTACGAACGCGGGGTCGATATGGTTATTTTGGATTATCTGCAGTTGATGCAGGGAGAGACCAGCCGCGGCGGCGGTGAAAACCGCGTCCAGGAAATCAGCTATATCTCCCGCTCTTTGAAAGCCCTGGCCCGCGAGCTTGATGCCCCGGTCATCGCCGTCTCCCAGTTAAGCCGCGCCGTGGAAATGCGTACCTCGCATGAACCGCAGCTTTCTGACCTCCGGGAAAGCGGCAGCATCGAGCAGGACGCCGATGTTGTCCTCTTTATTTACCGCGACGAATATTATTATAAGAACGAAGAAGAATGGATAACCGCCCACCCGGACCGCGAATATCCCCGGGAAGAGGCGGATGTTATCATCGCCAAGCACCGCAACGGGCCTACCGGCCGCGTGAAGCTGCGCTTCCGCCAGAGCCTGGCCCGGTTCGAAAGTTTAGGAAGTATTGAGTCGCCCCTGCTATGAAGCAATTCGAGGGATTTCCATCCGGCGGGAGGGTGGAGTATACCTCCATCCCCAATGTTTTTTTCAGCAGCCTGCTGCCGCAAATCACGGACATGGCAGAGCTGCAGACCACCCTGCACATTATCGCGGCGCTTTATACCAAAAAGGGCTACCCGCGCTATGTAAGCTATAGCGAGCTGTTGGGTAATGTCAGCCTCATGTCCGGTTTGCAGAACCTCGGCGGCGAGCCGGAAACCGTCCTGCGCGGCGCTCTAAAGCTGGCGGCGGAGCGGGGTACTATTATCGATGTCGCGCTGGCTGGCGGCGGTAAAACAGAAGAAATCTTTTTTCTTAATACCGCCAATGACCGTTCGGCGGCGGAAAAAATCAAGGCCGGCGAGCTTAAAATTGCCGGGTTAAAAGCCGTGGAGACCGTCCCCGTACAGGCGGAAGCCCTGCCGGATATTTATACGTTATACGAGCAGAATGTGGGTATGCTGACCCCTATGATTGCCGATGAGCTTAAAGACGCGGAAAAGCTTTACCCCCCGGAGTGGATACGGGATGCCATCAAAGAGGCGGCGTTGCATAACAAGCGCAACATCAAGTATATTACGAAGATATTAGAAAACTGGTCGGTAGAAGGCCGGAACGATGGAACATATCAGCGAGATACTAAAAAAACAGACCCGGACAAATACATCAAGGGAAAGTACGGGCATATCGTCCGGCGCTGAAGACGCCGCGTCATCCGCCCCGGAATGTCCCGTTTGTAAGGGCGCCCGTATCGTTCACCCGCGTTTGCCGGACGGCAAGCCGGACTATAGCCGCACCGTGCCTTGCGCCTGTGTGAAAAATGAAAAAGCCGGCGAGCGCCAGGTTCGACTCAAAAAGTACAGCAACCTGGGTTCTTTAGCCCGCTTTACCTTTGAAAACCTCATGCCGGAAGGCCGGAGCAGCCATAAGCGTTCCCAGGAAAAGTTTGCCCTGGCTTTTAAAGCCGCGCAGGCTTTCGCCGCTGACCCCGATGGCTGGCTGGTGCTGGGCGGCCCCAGCGGCAGCGGCAAGACTCACCTGGCGGCGGCTATCGTTAACGAGCGTATCCGGCAGGGCCAGCCCGCTTTCTATATCACCACGCCGGACTTGCTCGACCGCATCCGCGCTTCCTTCGGCCCGGACAGCGATATGCCCTATGACGAGTTCTTCGAGAGTTTAAAAGCCGCGCCTCTTTTGGTGCTGGACGACCTCGGGGTGCAGTCTTCTACCGCTTTCGCTAAAGAAAAGCTCGACCAGGTTATTTCCTCGCGCTTTAATACCGGCCTGCCGACGGTCGTGGTTGCCGCCGTGCCGCTGGAATCCCTGGACGACCGCCTGCGTACCCGCCTGACGGATACGCGTCTCTGCCAGGTCTTTACCCTTGAAGAAGCCTCGGCCGCTTCTGTCTATGACTGGGAACCGGAGTTCGAGCTGCAAAAACAGATGACTTTTATCAGCTACAAGCGGCGGACGGATTTATCCCAGGAGCAGCAGGATAACATGGATGCCGCTTACCGCCTGGCCTTTGACTTCGCCCGTAACCCGGAGGGCTGGCTCGTCTTTATGGGGGAGACCGGCTGCGGCAAAACGCACCTTGCCTCCGCTATCGTTAATTACCGTTATGAAATGGGCAAACCGGCCCTCTTTGTCGTCGTGCCGGACTTTCTCGATCACCTCCGCTCCGCTTTCAGTCCGGATAGCAAGATATCCTACGACCAGCTTTTCGAGAGCGTTAAATCGGCGCCGCTGCTCGTCCTCGATGACTTCGGCGAGCAGTCCACCAACCCCTGGGTCAAGGAAAAGCTTTACCAGCTTATCAACTACCGTTATAACAACCGCCTGCCCACCGTTATCACCACCCGTCTGACCCTCGACGATATCGTGAATAACGTTGACGAGTCTATCGGCTCGCGCCTGATGGACCGGCAGAACAGCGTAAACTTCTTTATCATGGCCCCGGATTTCCGCGGCGAGCGCCGCGGCCGCCAGAAAAACCCGCCGCGCGGCAAGACCGGGCAGGGGCGGGGACGCTAGAATAGTAGCTGAAGCCTATCTTTCATTTGTCATTGCGAGTCCGCCGGAGGCGGACGAAGCAATCCGTTCATTCCATTATTCCCAATTTGCTTTGATATCTATCTGCTTTAGCACTATTTAGGGGTAATTTGTTCCCCTTTAAAAATAGGACATTTACCTATTTACAGTCCCCGCTTGAATGACGTATACTCTAAAAGCGTTTTTGTTGATTCTTCGATGAAGGCCTTATTCGCACTATCTGGAAAGGTAACAGGGAAATAGTTACACGGAGAGGGGCGTTAGCCCCTCTCTTATGTACCTCCCCTCTCAAACAAAAAATCATTGGTTTAGCTGATAATCCGTTTGAGAGGGGCAGGGGTGAGTAAGCACTAAAATGTCATAAATGAAGCTGGCTTAACATAAAACGAATAAAATCAATTCAGCTTCATCTTGAAGCTGAAGAATGTAAAAAAAATTTTAAAAAACAAATAAACAAATGCAAGGGAAAATATGATAAAAATAATTAAAGCGGAAGAAAAACATATACCGGATATCCGTAAACTGTGGTGGGAATTCATCGAGTATTCTGCGGAAATCGACCCCATTTTTACTATCAGGGAAGGGGCGGAGGCTGACTTTGAAAACAAATTCCTCCGGCCTAACATGAACAATAAAAACAGCCGGGTACTTGTGGCTCTGGATGGTAAGCACGTGGTTGCCTATGCTGTCTCGCAAATACAGGAAGATTTAAAGATAATAAAAAGTGAAATCAAGACCGCCAGCATTGTGCATTTATTCATCACCAAAGACTTCCGCCGCTATGGTATCGGCGAAAAAATGTACGCCGAAACTATAAAATGGCTAAAGTCCGAGGGTATCAACCGTATTGAGCTTCAGGTTATGGACAAAAATAAATCCGCCTGTTCCTTCTGGAGAAAGCACGGTTTCAAAGATTTCCAGCACACCTGGTACCGGGAGATTTAACCTTTGAGTTGTGGGTTTGAGTTTTGATCCCGTATCGCAGTACGGGACAAGCTTTTGAGATTTGTTTGGTTATCGTATCTTGGTTATTGTATCTTGGTTATTGGTTTTTACGCTTCATCGCCAGCGCTCCCGTCGGGCATACCTCGATACAATGGCTGCATTCAAGACATTTGTTGCCCGCTGCCTCATCCCCGAAGGTCGTTATCACTCTATCGAAGCCCCGGTAGGCAAAGCCTAAAACCGCGTCCTTGCCGTGCTTCCGGCATTCCCAGACGCACCGCCCGCAGAGGACGCATTTATCCGGCGTGATGGTAAAAAGCGGGTGGCTGCCGTCCGCCGGCAGGCCGCGCACCAGCTTGCGCAGTCGCTTTGGTTTCAGGCTCACCCCCAGGCATTTCGCGATTGTCTGCAACTCACAGCGCCCGTTCGCCGGGCAGTGCGCGCAGTCCAGTTCGTGGGATGCCATCAATAGCTCAAATCCCGCCCGTGCCAGGGTCAATGCTTTAGGCCCCGCCGTGTTCACCACCATGCCGTCGCTTACCTCGGTCACGCAGGCCGGCACCGGCTCTTTTTTCCCCATCACCTCTACCCAGCATAACCGGCAGGATGCGCTTGGCTCCGGCTTTTCCCGTATGGCGCAGAGGCTGGGGATGTAAATGCCGTTATCCAGCGCCGCCCACAGCAGCTTTTCCCCGGCGCGGGCCTTTATCACTTTCCCGTCGATAAGTATTGTTACTTCATCCATTTCTTTTAACCGTCATTCCCGATATCGGGAACCCATCCTCATTTCTTCGGCACCTCGCTCGGCGGGGAAAGCTTGACGATGGCATTGTACTGCGGCGGGCAGGCTTTAAGGCACGTCCCGCACTTGACGCACTTTTCCTGGTCGATGACCTTGATTCTGTTTTTCGCCGGTGCAATAGCCTCGACGGTGCATTCGCCCACGCAGGCATCGCAGGTGCGTACGCATTTATCCGGCAGAATGTAGTAGGCGGTAAGGTGCTGGCACATCAGCGCCGGGCACCGGCCCAGGGTAATATGTTCCATATACTCGTTTTTAAAGTAGCGCAGCGTGGTGAGGATAGGGTTGGGCGCCGTGCGTCCCAGTCCGCATAACGACCCCGCCTTGACCTCCCCGGCCAGCTTTTTTAGCTGTTCCAGGTCTTCCGGTTGGCCTTTGCCCTGCGTAAATTCGGTCAGGATTGTCAGCATTTGCTTGGTTCCCAGCCGGCAGAAAGTGCACTTGCCGCAGCTCTCGCGCTGGGTGAAATCGAGGAAGTAGCGCGCCATCTCCACCATGCAGTCGTCCTCATCCAGGACGACCATCCCCCCGGAGCCCATGATGGCGCCCGCTTCTTGTAGCGACTCAAAGTCTACCGGCAGGTCTAATGCGGCTTCCGGCAGGCACCCGCCGGACGGCCCGCCTATCTGTACCGCTTTGAATTTCCTGTTGTTGGGTACGCCGCTGCCCGCAACCTCGATAATCTGGCGCAGTGTTGTGCCGAGAGGTACTTCTACCAGGCCCGTATTGACGATTTTCCCCGCGAGGGAGAATACCGCCGTGCCGGGGCTGTCTTTAGTCCCCACCGACCTGAACCATTCCGACCCTTTACTGATTATCTGCGGTACGTAGGCGAGTGTCTTTACGTTGTTCACAACTGTCGGCTTGCCGAAGAGCCCTTTGGTCGAGGGATAAGGAGGTCTGTACTCCGGCATCCCGGCGTTGCCTTCCAGCGCGGCGATAAGCGCCGTCTCTTCCCCGCACACAAATGCACCGGAGCCCTGGAAAAGCATGATATCGAAGCTGAAATCGCTGCCGAGGATGTGTTCTCCGAGCAGATTGTACTGTTTTGCCTGCTCCAGCGCGATTCCCAGCCGTTCCACCGCCAGCGGGTATTCTGCACGTGTATAGATATATCCTTGACCTGCCCCCGCCGCGTATGCCCCGATGAGCATCCCCTCGATGACGCTATGCGGGTCGCTTTCCAGCAGCGCGCGGTCGGCAAAAGCCCCCGGGTCGCCCTCATCCGCGTTGCCGATAAAGTATTTAGGCGTGCCTTCGGCCTCGCGGCAGGCCTGCCATTTCTCTCCGGCCGGGTAACCCGCCCCGCCGCGCCCCCTCAAACCCGCTTTTTTTACTTCAGTTATAACTTCCGGCGGTTTCATTGCCAGCGCCTTGGCGAGTGCGGCGTAGCCCCCGGCGTTAATATAGTCCTCGATGCGGGTGGGGTTTATAAGCCCGCAGTTCTTCAGGATGATTTTCTTTTCGTACCCGGCGCGCGGGAATTCCCGGAAGGCCGGGATTAAATCGTTGGGTTCCAGCGCCGCCAGCACGAATTCCAGGCACGGGTTGTCCCCCAGGATAAACTCGTTAACCAGTCTCTCCGCGATGGTTGGGTTTACATAGCCGTAAGCGATTGGCGGGTAGCCCGGCTTGCTGATGATGGCGATAGGCTCCGCGTAACAATGCCCGATGCAGCCCACCTCGACGATGGGGCAATCGATATTATTCCTTTTTATCTCTTCCCGGAACGCCTTGACGACCTCTAAAGCCCCCGCCGCCCGTCCGCACGTGGCCGCGCCCACCAGGATAACCGGCTTGTTTTCTTTAAGCCCGCGTGCGTAATCTTCCGCGTGTGCTTTTAAGTCCGCGTAGGCCGCGGCGGCATTTCGCTCTGCGTTCACTGGCTGGCTTTGTCCTTTTTCTCTACTTCAATACCAAAGCTAAGCAATATACCGTCGACTCGCGTCGGTTCTACTTTGCCTTCCGGCTTCCCGTCCACCACCGTGACCGGCGCCAGGTGGCAGCAGCCCACGCAGTCCACCGTATCCAGGTCGAACTCGCCGTCCGGCGTGGTCTGGCGTGTCTTGATATTCAGGCGTCGTTGCCATGCTTCCAAGGTAATATGGCCGCCCTTCATGTGGCAGGCGGTGCCCAGGCACACTTTGACGGAGTGCTTGCCCGGCGGGTTGAACCGGAACTGGTTGTAGAAAGTGGCTACCTCATAGACTTCCACGGCGGCGATATCTAGATAATCGGCGATTTCTTGCAGCGCCGCGCGCGGCAGGTAACCGAGTTTACCCTGGATTTTTTGCAAAATGGGGATAAGGTTCGGCTTTTCCCGGCGGTAGCCGTCCAATACCTGCCGGGTCGCTTCGATTATTTTTTGCGTTTCTTCGGTGGTTTTTCCTTGTTCGGATAAGCTCATTATCGCCCCGGAATAAAAAGACAGTACATAGCTGCTTCCCCAATTCTGGCGAAGCCGTCCGTATTTGTCAAGGAATAGCCTGCTCCGACTTTATACCTGCTACCTTTAATCCCTGCCGGTACCCCCGAGTCAATTATTAACGTTCTGTTTATTTGTTACTTTTATTTGTTTACGCGTTTTTTACGTATTGCGGTATAGATTTGAGAGGTTAAACAGGAGGGTCTCATTTGTAAAAGATGGTGTCGTTACCGCGTTTTTACGCATTATTACGTATTTATGAAAGATTAACGAGGCTTTACGCAAATTTAACGAGTTTATTGTAGTAATTTTATGTTCTTTATCTAAATCAACAGGTTCCTTTGCCAGAATGTATATAGAAAATATTTAGTATTTAGTTTTTTCTATGGGTACAGATGTGAAAATGAAGTTATTCAAACGTATTGTCAGGAACCTGCTCAAGCTGATGCCGGTAGCTGCGCTTATTTGCTCCACTCTGAGCACGGGTGTGGCGGCTGCGGCTATCCCGACCTGGACGCAGACCACGCAGGCGGATTTTGCTTCCGGCACTCTCACGCAGCTTGATATCACTACCAGCCCGGGCGATGTCATGCTGTCCAAAGACGGCAGCGACTATGTTTATGCGTTCAGGGGCAACGGCACCAAAACTTTCTGGAGGTATGATATCGCCGCGGATACATGGTCGGCGCTGAAAGACGCCCCGCAAAACGTCGGCGCCGGCGGCGCGCTGGTTTATACCGGCGGCGATTATATCTACGCCCTGGCCGGCAACGGTACTAAATACTTCTGGCGTTACAGCATCTCCGGCAACTCATGGACAAGTTTAACGTCTATTACCAGTCCCATTAATGCCGGTGGGGCATTGACTTATGACGGCACGTATATTTATGCATTCCGCGGTGGTAATAGGTCCAACTTCTACCGTTACAGTATTGCCGGCAATTCATGGTCCAGCAGAGCTTCCGCCCCGGCAAATGTTAATGGCGGCGGCGCTTTAGCCTACAGCGGGGATTATATCTATGCGCTGGGCGGGGCCTCTACCAATTTCTGGAGATACAGCATCTCCGGCAACAGCTGGTCGTGGATGACCGGTACTCCTTCTACCGTCGGCGACGGCGGCGCGCTGGCATGGGGCGGCGGGGATTATATTTATGCTTTAAAAGGTGCCAACACCGTGACTGACTGGCGTTACAGTATTTCCGGCAACAATTGGACGGCCATAGCGGATACCCCGGCGACCCCCTGCGTGTACGGCGGCGGCGCGCTGGTCTATGATAAAAATGCTCATCTCTATGCCCTGCGCGGCAATTCCCAAACAGATTTCTGGAAATACGATGTGGCGAGCGACGCTTGGTCGACCAAAACCCCGGCGCCGTCTACGGTAGCCTATGGCGGCGCTCTGGCGTACAAAGGGGCGCTTTATTACAAAGAAGGGAACCTCGTATCTTCAGCGTTCGATACGGGCACCGCAGCGGACTTCGGCAATATATCCTGGAATGCGGTTACCCCTACCGGCACCACGGTGAAGTTCCAGATCGCTACCAATAACGATAATGCTACCTGGGCATTTAAAGGGCCGGACGGCACTACCGGGACCTATTATACTTCCAGCGGCACCGGCATCTGGGCGGGACACGACGGAAACCGCTATATTAAATACAAGGCTTTCTTAAGCACTACGGACACGGGTGTGACTCCCGTGCTGCATGATGTAACCATATCTTACATGTCATTAGTCGTCTTACCCTCCGGTACAACAAATCCCGCCACTGCCGTCGAGGAGACTACGGCAACGCTAAACGGCGCAGTGGCTGATGACGGCGGCGAGGCCTGTCAATACCGTTTTGAATACGGAACTGCTTCCGGTGTCTATACAGCGGATACAGGGTGGACGGGCAGTAAAAGCACCGGTGAAACGTTCTATGTTGATGCTACCGGGCTTGCCGAGGGCACCATGTATTATTACCGGGCGCAGGTCAAAAACAGCGCCGGGACCGGGAATGGCGCCGAGTTTGATTTCCTGACCAAGCCGGAAGCGCCGGTCTCTCTTATGGCGTCGGTGGTCAGCGGCACGCAAATAGACTTGGCTTGGGGTAAGGGCGCCGGGGCGGACCGCACTAAAGTGATGAGAAAGACCGGCAGCTACCCCGTTGATTATAATGACGGCACGGAGGTATATTTTGATACCGGCACGACCGCCTCGGATACAGGGTTATCTCCCAACACCACCTATTACTACCGGGCATGGTCGGAGGTAACGGTCGGCAGCCGCCAACAGTGGTCGGATGATTACAAGTCGAGCAGTCTTACCACCACCGGCGCTACTCCCGCAGCGTCCACGTCCGATGCCACACTGGTTGAAGAGACTACCGCCACCTTGCACGGCTCGGTAACCTATGACGGCGGCGAGGTGTGCCAGTACCGTTTTGAATATGGAACTGCTTCCGGTATCTATACTCTGGATACCGGCTGGACCGGCAGTGTCAATACCGGCGATTCATTCTACGTTGATGTTACGGGACTGGACAAAGGGACGAAGTATTATTTCCGGGCGCAGGTAAAAAACAGCGCCGGCACCGGCAGCGGCAGTGAGCTGAATTTCCTTACCAAGCCGGACCCGCCGGTGGACACTACTTTTACCGCGACCGCGCTAAGCGATACGGAAATTAGTCTTGCCTGGGTCAAGGGTGAAGGTGCTTTAAACACGGCAATTTACCGTGATACCGGCGGCTACCCCGTAGACAGGAACGACGGTGTGCAGGTCTATTTTGACACGGGCACCGGCTATACGGATACCGGCCTCACACCGGGGACTCTGTATTACTACCGGGCATGGTCGCAGGTGACCGGCAGCGAACAATGGTCAGACGGTTACCGGGATGCGGCGGCGCAGACCGCTCCGCCGCCCACGACGCCTCCGCCGACGACAACTCCGCCGCCGACGACCGAGCCTGTAGTCTCGGTGGGTGGCGATGTGTATCCCGTGAACAAAGCGGCCATTCTGGCGCCCTGGCTGGCCAGTTTTGCGGTATTCCTCGTACTGGCGGGCGGGGCCGTCTTTAAGCTCGTCCGGGCGAGAAGAAGAATTTAAATCTCCTCATTCTAAGGCTTTTCAGCGCCTTTCGCCAAAAATCCGGCTGCCGATTCTGATGATATTGGCGCCTTCTTCCAGCGCTACTTTATAGCTGTCCGTCATGCCCATGGAAAGGTATTTCATCTCAACGCGGGGCAGGCTTGCGCCTTTCAGGCGGTCAAAGGCTTTCTTCGTCTCGATAAAATAGGGGCGGTAATCTTCCGGGCGGCCGGTCAGCGGGCCCATAGTCATCAGCCCCATGACGCGGATATTTTCCAATGCTGCTATTGCTTCGGTGAGCTGCGGGGCGTCTTCCGGGGAAACGCCGGCTTTCTGCGGCTCGCGCCCGCTGTTTATCTCGATGAGCACCGCCATCTTTTTGCCGGCCTGCGCGCAGCGCTTATCGATTTCCCGGGCGATTTCGAGCGAGTCCACGGTTTCTATCATGTCGCATATCTCCACGGCTTTTTTGACCTTGTTTTTCTGGAGATGCCCGATGAAGTGCCACCGCGCTTTAGCGCCGATTTCCCGGTAAGCGCTCTCCGCTTCCTGGACATAGTTCTCCCCGATGATGCTGATGCCGGCTCCGATAGCCTCCAGGATTTCCGGCGGCTGCCTGGTCTTGGCGGCCGCCACCAGCTCCACGCCCGCCGGCAGTTCGGCCAGGATTTCCCGAACGTTTTGCGCGATACTCATTATAGGCTTGCTTTCCCCGGATATTCGTTTATTTAAAAAAATTTTTTATATTTCAGCTTTGGGTTGAAGCTGATTTGTTTTTATTTGTTATATGTTAAGTCAGCTTCAAACGGGGTATTTGTTTTTTCTTTGCGGTCAAGGAATGATAGTTTACATTAAACAGTATACAGATATCAGGGAAAAATAGAAACGGGATTTTGTCGCGCCTATTGTTGAAGCTAACGATAAAAAGGGGGAAGATAAGAAAACCGGGAGGGGCTTGTTAAAAACGCCGGCGGACGGGAAACAGTAAAAAGCTATCTGCCGGCTACCGGCTGCTTTCTGGATTTGACGGGAGTTTTTTCCAGCTGCTCTTTAAAAGAAAGAGACAGGGAGTTCAGCTTGGCGGCATCGGTGAATTTTCTCTGGGCAGCCAGTTCTTCCTGGGCGGTGATGCGTATCACGCGGATGTCCGCCAGCATTTTTTGTATTTCTTCGCTGGCCTCGCGGATGAGCTCTTCAACTTCCCGCTGGGTGGCCAGGCGGGTGCGCAGCACCAGCTGGCTGGCTTCGCTGCGGGCTCTGGTGGCGGTTTCCTGCTGGTATCTGATGGCATCCGCGCGCATTTTGCGGATTTGTTCGAGTTCCTGCTGGGCGCTGGCTTTGATACGCTGGACGGATAGCGCCGCTTCTCTTAGCGTGGAATAATCGTCTCTGATGGGGCTGGCAGGCAATGAGACGGATTTCTTAGGCTTTGCATCGAAAGACGGAATATCCAGTTCGGCATCCAACTTCACTTTAGGGGATTTCTTTCTAGGCGCAATTTCGTCTTTTAAAGAATCGCCCGCAGGCTTTGCTTTAGGCGCCGGTTTATCTTTTAGGGCAATACCGGTCGCGGAATAATCTTTCGGCATATCTACGCGCACTTGGCTTTGTGATATTTTCATAATCGTACTTTCAGGTAAAAGATGTTGCTGCTACGTTAAAATACTACATCGGTAAGAGATTAAACATTGAGATGGGTATCACCAATTGTTAATGGGTGTAATCCCTTATCTTTAGATACCGGACTCGCCGGGGGCTAACGGCTATGCTAGAATTAGACCAATGTCAGGTTTTGAATAAGGAGGTCTTGCTTTGGCTTCGGTTGAATATCTGGGATTATTGGCAGGATTGTTGACCACGTTTGCTCTGGTACCGCAGATTATCCGGGTTTATAGGCTGAAAAGCGCCCGCGAGATAAGCCTGCTCTTTAATACGTCGATGCTGTTGGGGATAATTGCCTGGCTGGTATACGGCATTATCCAGGGGCTTTTTTCCTTGATAATCTGGAACTCCATCGGCATCGTCCTTAATAGCTGGCTTTTATTTACTAAATTTAAGTACGGGAGATAAAATACCTTATAATTTTTTACATGATTTTCCCGTATTTTTATCCCTTGAGATTACGTTTAAAAAAAATATTTTGGAAAACCATTGACCAATCAAAATAAATAGGCTACACTGTTGATATGTTTGCAACTCAGGCGGCTAAAAGAATAATACAACCTGTCTTTACGGTGGTCCCGCCGTTCAGAAAGACGCCGGCTGTTTTTGGCTGCCCGGGTCTCTGGTACCGCTAGTCAGCTGCCTTCTTTTCATTCTTTTAATTTTTTGTATATAACAGCATACGCACTTAACGGATGTTAGGGCACTTGAGGGGGCCTTACTTAATCTGTCAGGGGAGCCGATGGAGGGACACGATGGAAAAGTATAAGAAACATCAGGAACAGTTGAAAAACGAATTCAAGCGCCTGACCGATGAACTGGAGCAGACCCAGAGCAATGCGTCCAGCGCCGAGGAACGGCGGGAGGGTAGTCCCTTCGGCAAGCGGGAGGAAGAAGCCACGGAAACTCTTGAGCTGGAAAAGAGACTGACTCTGGAGAACCGCATCAGACAGGATTTAGCCAAAGTGGAACATGCCCTGGATAAAATTCAAAAGGGCACCTACGGCACGTGTGATAATTGCGGTAAACCTATCGACCCCAAACGTTTGGAGGCGCTGCCACAGGCGAATTTATGCATGGACTGTGCCGCGCTGCTCGCGAAAAATGGAAAAATTACACCGCCTGTCACGAAGTAGCTGGCGGGATGTGGTCTTCGGCAGTATTGCTGTCTTGATAATTATTGCCGACCAGCTCACCAAAGCCTGGGTAAAGGCTAATATCGACCTCAATACCGTGTTCTATGACGCCGGCTTTTTCCAAATTATCCACATTCAGAATACCGGCGTTTCCTTCGGCCTTTTCAAAGAGCACACGGAAATTATCATCGCCGTTGTTTTTATCGAGATTCTGATTATCCTGATCTTCGTCTATTTGTTCCGTAACCGTCTGTCTTTTTTAGACAACATGCTGATGCGGGTGGGCGCCGGGCTGGTTATGGGGGGCGCCATCGGCAACCAGATAGACCGGCTCTTTCAGGGGCGCGTCACGGACTTTTTCGACCTCAAGTTCTGGCCGGCGTTTAATGTCGCGGATGCGTCGGCGGTGGTTGGCACGATAATCATTGCCTATTGTATTCTTTTCAAGTCCGGTCTGACCAAAGAGAGAAAATGAATAAAGCCTTTAGCTTTATAGCGGATATCCCCGGCATACGCCTGGATAAATTCGTCGGGGAAAAGAGCCCCGGGCTTTCCCGCACCCATGCCCAGCAGCTTATCGCCGGGGGCTTTATCACTGTCAACGGCAAAACGGCTAAAGCCAGCCTGAAGCTGGATACCGGCGATAAAGTGGATGTTATCATACCCCCCGAATCCCCGAGCACGCTGGAAGCGGAAGATATTCCTTTAAAAATCGTCTATGAAGACGCCGACCTGATCGTTATCGATAAACCGGCCGGGCTGGCCGTGCATCCCGCTCCGGGCACACCGTCCCACACGCTGGTCAACGCTATCTTGAATTACCTGCCCGGCATCGCGAAAGACGCGGATTCCCTCCGTCCCGGCATCGTGCACCGGCTGGATAAAGATACCTCCGGGCTGATACTGGTAGCCAAGAACCGCGCGGCGCAGGCAAATCTCTCCGACCAGTTTAAAAACCGCACCGTAAAGAAAACGTATATGGTGCTGGTGAAAGGGAAACTCACCCCGGAAAAGGGCGTTATCGAGGCGGACATCGGGCGTGACCCGCATCACCGGCAGCATATGGCGGTGGTGGCGGATGGACGGGAGGCCCGCACGGACTACCGTGTTGTGAGATATTACGGCAATTACACGCTGCTGGAAATCAAGCCGGAGACCGGCCGCACGCACCAGATAAGAGTTCACCTGGCGGCCATCGGCTACCCGGTGGTTGGAGATAGTACTTACGGCGTTGCAACTAAAGCTCTTTCGCGGCAGTTCCTGCACGCCGGGAAAATAGGCTTTAACCTGCCATCCTCCGGCGCATACGTTGAATTCGAATCGCCCCTCCCCCCGGATTTGGCAAAGGCTTTAGCGGAAATAAGCTAATCTAATGCTAAGTTCATTTCTTTTGTAAAAGATAGATGAACGATATTGCATATATCCCGATATATCGTGTTATAATATAATCCTCTTAATAAATTAAGAATAAACGGAGTGAGAGGATTATTATGCAGTATCGGAAATTCGGGAAGCTGGACTGGGGAGTTTCTGCTCTGGGCTTCGGCGCGATGCGTCTGCCTACCATCGGTGAAGACCAGGCGAAAATCGACGAAGCGGAAGCCATCAAGATGATTCGCTATGCCGCGGATAACGGCGTCAATTATATCGATTCCGGCTACATGTATCATATGGGCCAGAGCGAGGTGCTGGTGGGCAAGGCTTTGAAAGACGGCTACCGGCAGAAAATGAAAGTGGCCACCAAACTCCCCGCCCGCATGGTGGAAAAAGCGGAGGACTTCGACCGTATTTTAGGCGAGCAGATAAAGAAGCTGGATATAGACATGATAGATTTTTATCTCCTGCACGGGCTGGATAAAGCCGGCTGGGAAAAAGTGCGCGATTTCGGCGTTTTAACGTGGGCGGAAAAGCAGATGGCTAAGGGGCTCATCGGGCGGCTGGGTTTTTCCTTCCATGATAAATACGATGTTTTTAAAGACATCATAGATTCTTATGATAACTGGGTGCTGGCCCAGATACTTTACAATTATATGGATGAAAATGAGCAGGCGGGCCGTAAGGGTGTTGAATACGCCGCCGGTAAAGGGATCGCTCTGGTGGTGATGGAGCCGCTGCGGGGCGGCAAGCTCGCTAAAGACCCGCCCCCCAGGCCGGTGGCGGAGGTTTACGCCAATGCCAAACGTAAGATGAGGGGGGTGGAGTGGGCTTTACAGTGGGTATGGAGCCAGCCGGAAATCTCTGTAGCGTTAAGCGGCATGAGCACGATGGAACAGGTGGTGGAGGATGTTGAAATCGCCGAACGTTCCCGTCCGGGTTTGTATACGGCGGAAGATATGGAAGTCATTAAGAAGATAAAGGAAGCCTACAAGAGTTTGAGCCCCATTCCGTGCTCCGGCTGCCGCTATTGCCAGCCCTGCCCCCAGAAAGTGGAAATCCCGCGCGTCTTCCAGATTTATAACGATGCCGTGATGTATGACGATATGAAAGGCGGGCAGTTCCAGTACAACGCCCCCTTCGGGATACCGCAGGACCAGCGGGCGGACAAATGCATCGAGTGTTTTGAATGCGAGGCTAAATGCCCGCAAAAAATAGAGATTCCTAACTGGCTCAAGAAAGTCCACGGGGAGCTTTACATGGAAAATCCGCCCCTGCCTCCCGGCACCCCGCCGCCGAAGCCTAAAGAAGAAGAAAAGAAAGCTTAATAAGAAGAGGGGGTGAAAGCCCCCTCTTACTTTATGTTTTATCTTTGATTTATGTTTTTGAGATTTTGAAATAAAGTTCCTATTTATTTCTATACAGCCACTTCTTAAAGATATAGCGGCTGAAAACCGGCATAATTCCCCATGTTAAAGAAGATACTACCAGTATACCCACTACGATGTTAAACAGGTAGAAGTTCGCATCTATCCAGAAAAGGTCCAGTATTTTAATGATTACGATAGAGGCGATGATTACCGCCAGTGAAGTAACCGCGGCCATCTTCCAATGCGGCGGCGTTTCCAGCTGCGGGCAGTCCGGGATATTAAACCACGTTTCCATCCCCGTTTGCATCTGGCGGCTGCGGCGGGAGAAAGCGTCTGCCTCGTGGGAAAGCTTCTGCCGGACGTAGGAAGTCTCCCAGATGTGCATTGATTTCTCATCCGCAAAGTTAAAGATTACGTGATGCAGGCCGCCTTTCCCCGGCTCCGGTATCAGCATCGTTACACCCGTATTCCCTGGTGATTGCCGGGCAGCTTCTGACATTTTCCTGACCCAGGCGTCGTATTCCTTTTCATAGCCCGGAAAGACCGTGCGGCTCACCACCACCGTCACCGATTTTCCATCGCGGTGCAATATCTGGTCGTGTTCCATGTCTTTGGTATTCAGTTTTTCGTTGCCCTGTTCGTTTGTCATACCGACCTCCAGGTAAAGATAGTATTGTTGGTACTATATCTAATTATATATTGTCTACCTGATAAATAACAGTATATACCTACATTAATTACATTATACATCTATAAAAAACGATGCTGGTAACTGATAGCTTTACCGTCATCCCTGTTCCCTATCCATGCCTGCCTCACGCAGCAAGGTCCTGGTGGCCGTTAACGAATATCTTTATACTTGATTATATATCGCGCCAGGCAGGAAATACGTGATATTTATCGCAGCAACTAAAACCATTTTTTTCTTCTAAAATAGAATAAAAGGGCAATCACGATTGCCGCCATCAGTCCTAAAGCGCCGAAGTATCCCCAGCGCCAGGATAATTCCGGCATATAAGCAAAATTCATCCCGTAAATACCGGCGACAAAGGTAAGCGGTATAAAAACAGAGGCAAAAATGGTCAGCACTTTCATGACCTCATTCATTTTATTGCTGATGCTGGAAAGGTAAATATCCAGCATGCCGGATATGGTATCCCGGTAGCTTTCAATCGTATCAATAATCTGGATGGTGTGGTCGTATACATCTCTAAAATAGACCCTGGTCGGTTCTTGAATGAGGGGCATTTCCAGCCGCAGGAAGCCGTTAATCAATTCTCTTAGCGGCCAGATGGACTTTCTAAGTAAAATCATCTCATTTTTAAGCTCGCGGATACGCTGGAGCGTCTGGTGGGTCGGGTTTACCGTAAGCTGCTGTTCCGTAGCCTCTATTTTCTCGCTGGTGTTTTCCAGGATGATGAAATAATTATCGACGATAGCGTCCAGCAAAGCATAGGACAGGTAATCGGCACCGGATTTTCTTATCCGCCCTTTGCCTTTCCTGATTCTGTCTCTGACCGAATCGAAGACATCCCCCTCGCGCTCCTGGAAAGAAATAACGAAATTGGAACCGAGGATAATGCTCACCTGTTCCGCCAGGATTTTCCCAACCGGTTCATTGGAAGAAATCATTTTCAGGACGAAGAAGATATAACCGTCTGATTCCTCCAGCTTGGGACGCTGCTCGGTATTCAGGATATCTTCCTGTAAAAGGGGGTGCAGCCCGAAGTAGTTGCCGAGCTTTTCAATAATATCCACTTCATGCAGACCGTTGATATTTATCCAGGTGATGGTAGGCTTTTCTTTAAACGGGAAGCATTCCTCGACCGCGGCGGCTTCCTTTTCCATTATTTGTGTCTCATCATAATCCATGATTTCTATTTTTATCTTCTCGGCTTTTCTTTCGCCGATATGAACCAGCGTACCCGGCGGCAGGCCGGCCTTTTCTGACCTTTTCCTCAATATTCTATGCACCGCTTTTACCTCCTAGTCAGGTTTATCCGGATGTCGGGATATTTTATGATAATGCTCTGCAAAACATAATGCAATACGTTTTTTCTAGATATTTACGCGTAGGGGGTGGTAGAATGGAAAGGAATCAAAAAATAGAGGTTAGCCATGACAGAGCCCGTAAGAGTGCGTTTTGCTCCCAGCCCCACCGGTAAAATACACGCCGGCAATATCCACACCGCGGTGTTTGATTATCTGTGGGCCCGGCACAACGGCGGAGCCTTTATCCTGCGTATCGAGGATACGGATACCACCCGCAAGGAAGAGGGCGCGGTAGAGCTCATGCTGGAAGCCATGAAATGGCTGGGGATGGAATGGGATGAAGGGCCGGATATCGGCGGCCCCTATGGCCCCTATGTCCAGTCACAGCGCCTGCAACTTTACCGGGCGGCGGCGGAAAAACTCGTGGAAATGGGGCATGCCTATTATTGTTACTGTACGCCGGAACGGCTGGAACAGATGCGGCGTTACCAGCAGGAAAATAAGCTGTCTCCGGGTTATGACCGCGCCTGCCGGAACCTTACCGCTGCGGAACGCGCGGCGAAGGAAGCGCAGGGCATCAAGCCGGTTATCCGCTTTAAAGTGCCGGATGAAGGCTCGATGCAGTTCCATGATGTCATTTACGGTGATTTGGTGTTTGAAAATAAGACCCTCGATGATTTCATCATGCTGAAATCGGATGGCTATCCTACCTATCACCTGGCTAATGTCGTGGATGACCATGCTATGCAAATTACCCACGTTATCCGCGGCGAGGAATGGATTTCCAGTACCCCCCGCCATTTACTCATGTATCAGGCTTTCGGCTGGCCGCATCCGGAGTATTGTCACATGTCGCTTATCGTCAATGCGGAACGGGCCAAGCTAAGCAAACGGCGCGGCGCTGTCTCTATCCTGGAATACCGTGAGATGGGCTATTTATCGGAAGCTTTGTTTAATTTCCTCGTGCTGATGGGCTGGTCGCTGGATGATAAGACGGAAGTCATGACCCGTCAGCAGATGATTGAGAATTTTACGCTGGACCGCATCGGTAAAACCCCGGCCGCCTTCAACCAGGAAAAACTGGATTGGATGAATGGCGTTTATATCCGCGGTTTAACTGTTGATGATTTAACGGATAGGGTTTACCCCTTCATGGAAGCAGGCCTGCCGCCGGAAATCAGGCGGCCGCTGGATAAAGAATATGTGCGTAAAATCGTGCCGCTGATTCAGGAAAGAATCATTACTTTGAAAGATGCGGCCTCTTACGCCACTTTCTTTTTTACTGATAAGCTGGAATATGACGTGCCGATGCTCTTGGGCAAGAAGACCACCGCGGAAACCGCGTTACCGGCTTTACAAAAAGCTGAAGAGAAACTATCTGCGCTGGAGAGCTTCGATAAAGTCTTGCTGGAAGATACCCTCCGGCGTCTTGCGGATGAGCTGGGTATCAAAGCCGGGCAGCTTTTTAACCTGCTCCGCGTAGCTACCACCGCCCGTGATGCCGCGCCCCCGCTGTTTGATACGATGGAAGTGCTGGGCAAGGAAAAATGCTTAACAAGAATCCGCACCGCGCTTGAAAAACTCAACGGTAAATAATATCTGGCTGTAATAAAGGAGAAGAAGGAGGATAATATGAACGAGACTAATCCAAACGCCGCCGGCGATTTTATCCGGGATATTATCCGCCAGGATCTCCAGACGAACAAATGGGACGGCCGGGTGCAGACCCGCTTTCCCCCGGAGCCTAACGGCTACCTGCATATCGGGCACGCCCGGGCCATCTGGATTAACTTCGGCATCGCGGAGGAGTTTGGCGGTAAGTGTAATTTGCGGTTCGATGATACTAACCCGGTAAAGGAAGAGCAGGAGTACATTGATGCCATCATCCGCGATATCCGCTGGCTCGGCTATGACTGGGATGACCGGCTGTACTATGCCTCCAGTTACTTCGGGCAGATGTACCAATATGCCTTGCAGCTTATCGAGTCCGGTAAAGCCTACGTGGATGATTTGACCGCGGAGCAGATACGAGAATACCGCGGCACTCTCACCGCGCCGGGTAAACCGAGCCCTTACCGTGACCGCCCGGTTGCGGAAAGCCTGGATTTGTTCAAACGTTTGCGGGCCGGTGAATTCCCGGATGGCGCGCGGGTCCTGCGGGCCAAGATAGATATGGCCTCGCCCAATATCAACATGCGTGACCCGGTGATGTACCGGATCCTGCATGCCACCCATCCCCATACCGGCGATGAATGGTGTATTTATCCGATGTATGACTGGGCGCACGGCCTTGAAGACTCCATTGAGCGCGTTACCCATTCCCTCTGCTCGCTGGAGTTTGAAGACCACCGGCCGCTTTATGACTGGTTCCTGGATGCGCTCGGCGTTTATCATCCGCAGCAAATTGAGTTCGCGCGGCTGAACTTTACCTATACCGTCATGAGCAAACGCTTTTTCCGGCGCATGATTGAGGAAGGCATCGTGCGCGGCTTTGACGACCCGCGCCTGCCCACGCTTTCCGGTATACGCCGCCGCGGCTATACCCCGGAAGCTATCAAGAATGTCTGTAAAGTGCTCGGCGTCGCCAAGACCAACAGCACCGCTGATTT
>DAOUGB010000065.1:0-1551 GCA_034429595.1 Dehalococcoidales bacterium | reverse complement strand
GCTTCGGTGTTCGGGTTCGTCGGCTTTGTCCCTGCCCTCGCGTAACTGCCGTAACGGTTCCGGGCAAAAACTGTACCGGCTATCTTGCCAGCCATCTGCACCACGCCAGCTCCAAATTTGATAAGAGCCATATTCGTTTCCTTTCCTAATGAAATACGTTACTTGTTGCCCGTCAACGTTAACGGGCACTATCTGAATCGGCTGGTGAGTCCGCGCCACTCCCAGCTCGATTGTCATTTCGGAACCGGTCTTCTCGAGCCTGAGATTGCAACCACTGGAGAAGAACACGACCGAAAAAAAAAACAGATTCAAAATTGTTCGGATTCTCATGAGCTTTACTCCTGCTTAATGTAGATACAAGTACCATCATGTTGCCGGGCGAACCGAACGGTTCGGTTCTGAGTGTTCCCTGCAATAGGCTCAGCATACAATTCAGGTACATCACCAACACCGACCGTTGCGGCCTGATTCTGCAAGCTCGCCGGTGGTTCGGTCGGGTCGTAATAGTAGATCATATGATTGCCCAACCGCCATCGAGCATCAGGCCGGGTAATCGAATTCGAGCCGTAGTAACAATGCGGACGAGACACGTTATAGCTGTAAGCGATGTAACCTTCACTCGCCCGCGACACGACCAAGCTGGTATACGGTTGCGACCACGTCAAGACTATCTGCCAATCTGAGTCATAATAGATGTAATCACCGATGATGTTAGGCCACAAACGCCAGATGCCGTTCGGTGGATCATCGACCCAGGGTATCCCCTTCACTATCGCCGACAGCTTCAGCCAGAGATAGCCAACGAACCGCACATCAGGTGGTATAATCGGTATTCCCATACACTACATATAGTACGTAATCAAGACAGATAAAATCAAGATAAAAAGCACAAAACAAGACGCACGCACGCCCGCACACGCTCGAGATTCTGCCGGTGTCGTGGACTCAGTATAAATGTAAGCACGACAGAAGCAGACCGGATTCACGACGCAAGCGGGGTTGATTGCCGACGGAAGCACGACTGAATCAGGCCGGATTCACGACGCAAGCGGGGTTGATTGCCGACGGAGGCACGACTGAATCAGGCCGGTTTAATGTCGTAAGCGGGGTTGATTGCCAGCATTTTCTTGAGAGACTGCAACGGATTCATTATCGTAAGCGGGGTAAATTGCCGACGTTATGCACGGACGTAGAATCAGTCGTATCGACCCGCCCCCACGGCAACACGCTATAAGCGGATTCGAGGCCGCCGAGCAACCGTCGCCCCCCGTGCCGCGGTTTTTTCCCCCCGAACCCCCTTTTTTCCGGGCTTCACCCCATTTCGGAGGGGGGGTTTTTTTCTTCGGGGGGAAAAAACCCCTCAACCGGGGGGCTTGTGCCGGTTCCCCCGCCTGCCCCCGCCGGTGGCCTGCTGGCCGGCGGTGGCTAGGCACCCCCTCCGGCACATCGGTTGCAGGCGGCCCGAGCTATTTTGCCCCCCCTTTAATTCCCCCCCGAATCCGGCCCGTCGGCGTGTGCACTCGCGGCCCTTTGTTATAGCCGCCGCTCGTG
>DAOUGB010000064.1:0-14172 GCA_034429595.1 Dehalococcoidales bacterium | reverse complement strand
CATGGCGAAAACCGACGGCTGGTGTGGCTTCGGCTATTCTCGGGGGCACCTGCGTTCTGGCTATCCTTACTGCATCGCACTGTGATATCTCTGCCGATGATGCTTCAGGAAAGTCCGTGTTATTATTACATCCGGATAAAAGCATTATTACTGCCAGCGCTAACGGAACTATTATTTTCATTTTCTCTTCACCCCTCTTAATACTAACGCTTTCTTTCACATTTTGTTAGTAATAAACCATGGTCGTATTCCAACCTCCCCTCCCAACCCCGCGACAAAACCCCGTATACATTTCCCCCTTATTCCCCTTATAATTAATAATCCGCTTTTGCCCTTCCCTCTCTGTGTACGGAAAGGGAGCCGGAGGGAGAGGTTCGAGAGGGATAAGAGGAAAAGGGGTTGGTAATAAAACTTACCAAACGAATCGAGGCTATTTAACATAAAACAAATATCGGTTTTAGATTCAAAACACCCAAATTTTTTAAGAGGCGTTATTCCAAACAAATCACGAATAAAAATAGGGTGGGGAAGTCTAGGGAGAGACAGAGGGATTTTGCTTTAGCCTAGTGTTTGGTGCTTTGAGCTTTCATCAGGTGTTCTCTTGCCTGCTGTAAAAAGGCCTCGAAGCGTATGGACTCGCCCGGGTCTTTTGTCCCCTCCACCACCACGTTCAAAACGGGCAGCCCGTAGTCCTGCCGGAACTGGTGCAGCAAAAGGCTCACGATGGTTCCCGGCATGCACCCGAAAGGTATGATGTTCACGATGCCGTCATACCCGTGCTCCGCATACTCCACCACTCTTCCCATGCTCAATATCGCTTCGCCCTCCACCGCCGGCGTCAGGTACTGGTGCCCCCGGTCGATAATCCCCTGGGTCGGCAGCTCCCGCTTGAAAGCGTGAATATAATCGTCGAACTGCTTCCGCAAAGGCTCCGCCGTCCGCTCCATCACGATTTCCGTCAGCTGCTGCTTCGTCCAGTCCTTCCAGCCCCCTTCGAGGTGCAGTCTGTTTCTTCTCTTCCGCTGGTGGTCGATGTAGTCCAGCCATTCTTCCATCGGCGGCACGCCGCACTGCGCCCCCAGCGCTTCCAGCTTGCGTATCAGCCCGTCGTTAGCGAAGGCGTTGCTCCGCACGAATATCTCTCCCACGATGCCGATTCTCGGCTTCGGCGATGACATGTCCGCCTTCACCGCCGTGAGTGCTTCTCTGGCTTGCCTGGCGAACGTTTCTAAAGCGTCGGCGTCCTGCCCCACGCTTTTGATGAGCTTGTCCAGCCACTCTTTGTAGACGGCGTCCGTCTCGCCCTGGTTGACCTCGTAAGGCCGCCGCTCCAGCAAGACCTTCTGCATGGAGTCCAGTATGACGAATGACCTCCAGGCGTTGAGGCGGAAGCCGTTGCCCATATTGGAAAGGTCGTTATGGTAGCCGCCCGTCTGGTCGAAGACGAGGATGGGCACGTTCTGCAGTCCCAGCTCGTCGAGTATTAATCTGTGTAGTCTGTTGTATTGCCCGAAGCGGCAGGGCCCGCTCGCCGCCGGCATGAAGAAAGCCGCCTTTTCCGGGTTGAAGTCTGGTGCCATCGTCTTTTTCACGATGTCCCCCGTCGTCACGATGCTCGGATAGCATTCCTTGCCGGTGGTGTATTTCCTGCCTATTTCCAGCGTCAGCGCATCCGATTCGGGTAAGGGCTCGGCATCGACGCCGCCTGCTCGCATCGCCGCCGCCAGCAGGTAGCCGTGGTCGATCATATAAGGTATGTACACCCGCCGTCTGTTCGTATGGTTGGACGAGATGCTGACCATCGGTATCGGTTTGCTGGTGCCGCGCGTCCTGGCGTTGCGGATGGTATCGATGAAAGCCTCGCACCGCGTGATGATGCCCGCGTCTGCGGAGTGCTCGTCGATTTCTATGGTCAGGAAGGGTTTGCCTTCCGTTTCCTTGCTGAAGAATTTCACTAAGTATGAATCCGGCCCGCAGGCGAAGTTGGTGACGTATAGCCCGAACAGCCGCGTGTCCTGTGCGATGATATGCCCCGCCGCCAGTATCTTTTGCCCGGATTTCCAGTACATGTTCGGGTGGGCCTTCACGAGTTCCCCCGCCACGGATGCCAGCGGCAGAAAGTCCAGCGGTATCGCCATGATATTCATGTCCCGCAGCTTTTCCGGTATGTTCAGCGTCATCGCTTCGTCATACGTGTTGTACGCCCGCCCGATGACTACGATGGCCTTTTCATTGGGCTTGAGTTCGGCTAATACTTCCTGCCCCCTTAGCTTTTGCCAGGCATTGAATTTATCATGTGCCTCGAACCCGGCCGCGATAGCTCCCTCTACCAGTGAGTTGGAAGTAATGCCCAGGTCTTTAGCCGTCTTTACGAGGACTTTTTTCAGCCGGGCCCGCCCGCGGTCGGGATGGATAACCGGGCGTAATACTTTAGGCGTTTTTCCTTCGGGATTTTCCAGCGATTCTTTTATATGTGTGGAGCTTAACAGGATGTAGGGCAGGCTCTGCGTCAGCGGGCAGTTCCAGCTTTTTTTAAAATCGCCGGAGAGCTTTTCCATCGTGCTCTGGACGGGCAGGAAAATGTAATCCGGCTTCTTTTCCAGCAGGTTGAGCATATGCCCGTGTGCCAGCTTTATGGGCAGGCATGGCTCTTCCACGATGTTCTCCACCCCCTGCCTGATGATGTGGCGGTTGGTGGGGTCGGATAGCACTACCTGGAATCCCAGTTCCGTGAAAAAGGCTTTCCACATGGGGTAAAGCTCGTGGAAGAAAAGCACGCGCGGAATACCCACCGTCTTGCCGTTGGGCTTGTCCGGTTTGTCTTTGGCGTAGGTGTTCAATAGCGCGTTGGAACGCTCTTCGAACAAATGCGGTATTTTGGATGACTGGCGCTGCGCTTTCTTTTCCTGGCTGTCGTACTTGCCGCAGCGCGAGCCGTAGAAGAGGGGTTTCTCTCCCTCGAAGACTACTCTATGGATTTCACATCGGTTGGAGCAGCTCTGGCACTCGAAAGATGAAAGCTCGTATTGCCGGTGGGCCAGGTCGAAGCCGCGGAAGGCCGTTTTTCTGCCGGTAGCCTCTATCGCGTCTTTAGCCAGCATCGCCACCCCGATAGCCCCCAGAATATCGTGCTGCGGCGGCACGGTGATTTTTTTACCGAGCACCGCCTCGAAGGCGGCCTTGACCGCCCGGTTGAAAGCGGTGCCGCCCTGGAATAATATATGGTCGCCGATTTTCCGGTCCTCAACCACCTTGGTAAGGTAATTCTTGACGACCGAATAAGCCAGTCCGGCCACCAGGTCCTCTTTAATGGCCCCCCGCTGCTTGCAGTAGTTTTGCTGGCTCTCCATGAATACCGTGCAGCGCTCCCCCAGGTCGAGCGGGTGTTTCGCCGCCAGCCCAAGTTTGCCGAATTCTTCCTTGATGTTGATGCCCAGCTTTTCCGCCTGCTCTTCCAGGAAGGAACCGGTGCCTGCGGCGCAGACTTTGTTCATCGCGAAGTCGGTAATCGTGCCGTTCTCTAAACGGATGTATTTGGCGTCCTGCCCGCCGATTTCGAATATCGTGTCTGCCTCCGGGCAAACGAAAGCCGCCGCCCGCGCGTGGCTGGTAATTTCATTGCGCACCACGTCCGCCCCGAAGAATTCGCCGGTCATGTAGCGCCCGGAGCCGGTGGAGCCGGTGCCTTTGATGACTACCCTGTTCCCCAGTTCTTTACCCACCTCCAGCAAGCCCCGCTTGACGGCTTCGATGGGGCGGCTGGCGGTCATCAGGTAGCGCCGCGCCAGCACCCGGGTGTCTTTATCGATAACCACCACGTTGGTGCTGATGGACCCTATGTCCACGCCGATATAGGCTTCGACCGGCGGGCCGGGTTCTGTCGTTGCTGTCTCGATGTCTATCACATAATCGTCGCCTTTTAGCGGCGGCAGGATGGTAAATTTGTATTTGCGTTCGGCAATATAATCCCGCAGGCGCTTTAGCGTGTCTTCCGGCAAGGAGCTGTCCCCGCTGGTGATGGCGGCGCCCACCGCGCCCAGTACCGCAAAGTGCTCCGGGATGATTAAATCCCTCTCCTCCAGTTCCAGTACTTCCAGCATAGCGCGGCGGATGCCTTTATTGGCCGCCACCCCGCCCTGGAAAGAGATTGGTTTGGCCAGGTCGCGCCCGCGGATGACCTGCCCTTTGAAATTGCGTATCATTGCAAAACACAGTCCGGCAACGATGTCCTGTACCGGCGTGCCCACCTGTTGCAGG
Organism: Dehalococcoidales bacterium; assembly: GCA_034429595.1. GTDB lineage: Bacteria > Chloroflexota > Dehalococcoidia > Dehalococcoidales > RBG-16-60-22 > RBG-13-51-18. Next base: position 9,915 of record DAOUGB010000064.1, on the reverse strand, counting down.
TGTATCATGTCGCTCTTGGCAAAAACGCTGCACCGCCCGGCCACGCGCGGCGGATGTTCTGATTTTAAGGCAGTATCGCCGAATTCTTCGATAGCGATACCCATGCGTGAAGCCTGCTGGTCGAGGAAAGAGCCGGTGCCCGCGGCGCAAACCCCGTTGAGCGCGAAGTCAGACACCTTGGGCAGGGCGTTTTCGGATTCTTTTTTCAGGACGATAAGCTTGGAGTCTTCCCCGCCGATTTCCAGGATGGTCTGTACTTCCGGATGAAAGTGCGCCGTGCCGGCCGCCTGCGCGGTGATTTCATTGACGAAAGGTATCCCCAGCAGTGTGGCGATGAATTGCCCGCCGGTGCCGGTGGCGGCGGCGGCTTTAAATTGACCGGGCTGGTATTTGGCCAGTAAGCCTTCCAGGATAGTAAGGATAGTCTCTATCGGCTGCCCTTTGGTGCGGACGTATTGCTCTTCCTGGATATTATCCGCTTCATCCAGAATAACAACTTTAGCCGTGACCGACCCGATATCGATACCTAGTTTCATGTTATAATTGACCCCTGCTGCCTTTTAATAAAATGAAAGTTACTAAAGAAACGGATATTATATTTTCTATTATATCCTTGTGGGATGAGCGTGTAAACATTGTGGCTCTGGGTACAAATATTGTAAAAAGATGATTGCGCCGATGGAGATTGTTGATGTGGTGCATTAGTTGAGCGAGAAATACAGGTCGAGGAGGATGCTTAACGTCCGTGTGGCATCAACGAGGGGGGCTGTATCTGACTTGGCGTTGAGCGTGCTGATTTGCTTTTCTATGTCATCTACCAGATTGGTTATCAGCTTGCGGAGGTCGTCCGTGTTCGGTTTGGTGCGTAGCGCGGTTACTCTCTGGATGACATCCGGCTTGGCTATCGGTTTGAGTTGCGTCAGCGCCATGGATAAGTTTAAATCCTGCAAACCTTGCAGTACGCCTTTGACCTTTTTGCCTTGCTCGATGCGCTGGCGTTCCTGTTTTTCGTTGTCTTCTTTTTGCTTGTTGAATTTGCGGGAAAGAGCTAGTAATTCGTCGAGACCGCTTTCTTCTTGAGCCATAATATGCCGCCTTAGGAGGGTGGCTGGGGCGGAAGGAGTCGAACCTTCGCATACAGATCCAGAGTCTGCTGTCCTACCACTAGACGACGCCCCAACAACACCTAAATTATATCACGAGTTATATATAGAGACAATATCGGTTAACCCATTGACACAATCAGGCCAAGGCATTATTGTTATTACAGGAAAGGAACATTCTCTGTGCCTGATATCAAACAACTGCAAAAAACGCTCGGGATTTCTTTCAATAACCCTGTATTGCTGGAACAGGCGCTGGTTCATAGTTCCTATATCAATGAAAATCCCGCTTGCGCTACCGGACATAATGAAAGGCTGGAATTCCTCGGCGATGCCGTCCTGGATTTTATCGTCGCGGATAAACTGTACCATGATTTCCCCGCTATCAGCGAAGGGGATATGACCCGGCTGCGCGCGGTGCTGGTGCGCCGTGAAACACTTGCCCGGGTGGCTAAAGCCATCAATCTCGGCGGTTATCTGTTCATGGGCAGGGGGGAGGAGGCTACCGGCGGGCGCAACAAAATACCTAACCTGGCGGGAGCCCTGGAAGCATTGATTGCCGCCGTATATCTTGACCTCGGCATCGAGGTTGCCGGGAAGCTGATTAATGGCTGGTTCACTGAAGACTGGAAAAAACTGTCCAGCAAGGAAGCGATAATCGATTATAAATCCAGGTTGCAGGAAGTTGCCCAGGCTAAGTTTCAGGAAATACCGGTCTACCGGCTGGTCTCGGAGACCGGCCCGGACCATGACAAACAGTTCGAGGTTGAGGTGTCGGTGAAGAACCGGGTTATGGGTAATGGTAAGGGCAAAAGCAAAAAAAATGCGGAAACTGAAGCTGCCCGGGAGGCATTGCAGCATCTCTCCGGGGACTTTACGTCATAAGTCGTATCTGGTACACTGCATAAGTAGTACCTTTAAAATACCTTAGCGAGGTGTATTTATGGGTAGCCGAGGAAATTACGCCGGACGCGAAAAGAAGAAAGCCAAAAAAGATAACAAGAAAATCTCGCCGGTATCTATTGACATCACACCGGCAGAGGTAGAGGTTATTAGGAAAAAGCGGAAGCCGAGGGACGAAGAAGAATTCTAAACTTCTCTCCGTCCAACACTTAGCGTCAGGAACTGATTGCTCGTGGCTGAAAAGGCATCCCTTCAGGCGTTTGTTCATGGTCGGGTTCAGGGAGTTTTCTTCCGGGCGTCTGTTGAAAGCTGGGCTGCGGAACTTAACTTAACGGGTTACGTGCGCAACCGTCCTGGCAATGTGGTGGAGGTGGTTGCGGAGGGGGAAAAGCCGAAGCTGGAAAAACTTGCCGAGCATTTAAAAGTGGGGCCCCCCGCCGCCAGGGTCGATGAAGTAAAAATCAACTGGGCGGAATATACCGGGGAATTCGCGCGCTTCCGTATCAGGTAGCGGTCTTTTTATCCTGGCTGAAGGTTACGCCTGCAGTTCCACCTTGGCGGACTTTATCAGGTCGAGATAGCCTATTTTCAGCCCCAGCGCGTCCGCCACTTCACAATCGGCGTCATAAGGCTCGCCGATAAACACTTTATCGTATTCCTCGACAATTCCTTCGCTCGGGTCCTGCTTCACGGTAAATTTCTGCCTCCCCTCCACAATTCCCAGGTCGAACGGCAGCGTGAAATAGAGGTCGGCCAGTACCTTGTCTATCCCCAGGCTGTAAAGGTTCTCCCAGCCGCCGCTGGTATCTCCGTGGTACTTGCTGCTGGGCAGCAGCGAAAGCAGATTCGGTATCGTAAAACTGCCGGTGCCGTTGTAGGTCTTTAAAGGCGCCACGGTTATCAGGTAATCGCTGGATAGAATCACGTTGGGCACCCAGAAAGTCGGCACCGCGAAAGGTTTGGGCAGCGGGTTATCCACTTCAACAAAGATACAGTCCTTAACGTCCAGCGTCAGTACCCGCGGGAAATTATAGCCGAGTGCCTGGAAAATCGGGCGGGTAGGCATGCCGCCGGGCGTGCCTTCCAGCAGGAGAATATCCGCGTCGCTTACTCTGCGGATACTGGAAATAATAGCCGCCAGCATGTCCGCGCTGGTGGAAACCGGATAGGGTAGCGGATATGACGCGCTGGGTTTTATCAGAACGCGCCGCGCTCTGGCAACCACGGAAGGTACTTTAAATATAAATTCCGAGGTTTCAAAAATCAATGCTTCCTCCTCAAGGAGATGTGCAGGCTTTTTACTTCGTCATTATTCTGGAGACCCGGTATCATGGCGGACAGCGTGCGTGATAGCAGGTCTTTCAGTTGCGGGCTGACGGGTGTGGTCTTGCCGTTGATTATCATCGTCAGGTCATTATTGCCGTTTTGAGCAATGATGGTCTTTTCTATAATCCCCGCCACCCCGGCAATGTCATTGTGAGAAAACTGCGGGACGTCTAACTTCAATGGTTCATCCGTCACCACCGCGAGCAGCCGCTTTTGGTCGGTGAGCAGTTCCTTGCCTTGTTCGTGGCGGTGGACTTCTATCTTGGGGTAATTGCTGCCTTTAAATCCTTCCGTCAGCAGGATATCGTAGTCCCACAGCACAAAATTGGAAATGTCCTGCGGGTCGAAGAAATCATCCATGCGCCGGTAAATGGCCAGATGGTCCAGGGAATTGATGGCGGAAAGCTCGCTGCCTGCTTTGGTAAAGCGCCAGGTATCCTTGGCGGCGGTATCGAGTTCGTTCTTGTGATGCGAATGTTTGACGATAGCTACTTTATAGCCGCGGTTTTTCAGCTCGGTGATGAGCTTTTCCAGCAGCGTGGTTTTACCCGAGTTTGATTTCCCGACGATTGATATTATTGACCGCATGTTTTACCTGTCTGGTTAAATAATTACTTCTTCGTTCCAGTCCAGCATCAAGGCCTGGACGGTATCGCCTTTGTTTACTTTGTCGGTCTCTTCCGGGATGAGCACCAGCCCGTTGGCCAGCGCCATGGAAGTCAGGATGCCGGAGCCCTGCGGCCCGGTCAGCCTGGCAAAGTAATGCCCGTCGCGTTTTTCCACGATCGCCCGGTCGTAAATGCGGCGTCCGGCATCGTTTTTCACGCTGTCTTCGATGATGGCTGGCACGATGGGCTTTTCCAGCCGCTTTTTTCCCATCATCTTCAGCAGGGCTGGCCGCACAAAAAGCTCGAAACTTACCATACAGCTCGTGGCGTTTCCCGGCAAACCCAAGTGCGGTATAATCTTTGGTTTTCCGTCTTGGCTCTTGCCCTTTATCTTCCCGAAGGCTAGCGGTTTTCCCGGCTTGACCCGTACCTTCCAGAAAACCATCTCGCCGTCGCGCTCCAGGATATCCTTCACCATGTCGTAATCGCCCATGGAAACCCCGCCCGTGGTCAGCAGCATGTCCGCGTCTTGCGCCTCTTTGAGTTTGCTGACCAGCGATTTTTCGTCATCGAGCGCGATTCCCAGCATTTTAGGTATGCCGCCGTAGCGCTTGACCAGGCTGGCGATGCTGTAAGAATTGCTGTTGTAAATCCTGCCTTCCGGCAGCGGTTTCCCGATTTCTACCAGCTCGTTGCCGGTGGATAATACCGCTACTACCGGCCGGCGTATTACTTTGGCCTTAGCCCGCCCTATGGATGCCATCACGCCTATTTCCGCCGGTCTGATGACGGTGCCTTGCTTTAATATAATGGAGCCGCGTTTAACGTCTTCTCCCGCTGACCGTATATTGTTGCCGGTTTTGATTTCCTCATAGATGCCAACCTGGGTTACGCCCCCGTTGGATTTCTTGCTTTTTCCTTCATCCGTATTCTCGAACTGCACCACGCTGTCGGCGCCTTTGGGCAGGGGTGCCCCCGTCATGATGCGGATAGCGGTGCCCGGCGTGACCTCTTGCTTGGATATCGCGCCGGCGATGACGGTATCGATGACCTTGAGGACTTTAGGCGTTTTTTCGCTGGCCCCTTGGGTGTCCTGCGCCCGCACGGCGTAGCCGTCCATCGCGGAATTATCCAGCGGCGGTACGTTGATGTCCGATGTTATATCCTCGGCCAGTACCTGTCCCAGCGATTCCATGATGGGTACGTACTCCGTATCGAGTACTTTTATCTCGTTGAGTATCTTTTGCAGGGCTTCTTCTACGGTCAGCATTAAGCGCCGGTTCCTCCAGTGATTTTTAACGCCCGTTCCATGTCTGCCTGGGTATTGATATTGAAGAAACTCAAATGCTGCGGGTCAAAGCGGTCGATTTCTTCAGCTTCAACATACTTTACTTTAACGTAGTTAAATAGCTCGACGATTACTTTTTTGCCCTGGTCCAAAATTTCTTTTGCCGGGCTGATGCATTTCTGCGTATAAATAGCGTGCAGCGGTTCGTACCATTGGTTGACACGTGGCAAAGTGAGGTCGTAGCCTTCTGCAACTTTTATCATATATCGTAGTAAAGATCCGTTTAAAAATGGCATGTCTGCAGCCACAACAAGGTTATAAAACGTTTTTGACTCAACCAACCCGGTATAAATACCGCCCAGAGAGCCCATACCGGGGACAATATCGTATACTATTTTGATTTTAGGGTTATTCGCAAATTGCGCGAAGGCTCTCTCTTTCGCGGTTACTATAATAATATCTTTGCTGATTGGGCTTGTGCGGGATATTACATTTTCGAGAAGGCTTGTGCTGCCTATTCTCTCTAAAATCTTATCATGTCCGAAACGTATGCTTTTGCCGCCAGCCAGGATAATACAGCTTATATCCAAATCATCTGCCTGTTTTTAGCGCGAACTACACCCCCTATACATAATTGTATCATATAGAGTCAATAGTAGATAGGGGTTGCGCGTATTTCGTTTAAAAAATATACCGTAATATAATGTTACGATTTTTTACCGATGGAGCGTGACTTTGGGATATTCCCAGTTCGTGTTGTTGATGACGATGTCGGCCAGGGAGGCGGGGGAATATTCCTCGATATATTGTGCTTGGGCTGGCAGGTACTTAACATCGTACTTTGCGCTTATTTCCCCGCAATCTCTCTGATTCGCGCGCTTCCGGCTTTCCTCGAAAGATATATCCAGGTATACCTTATAGTCGAGGTAGGGCGCCAGCTCTTGCCGGAAGAGGAATACCCCTTCAAAGATTACGATAGTATCCCCGTTGATGGAGTACTTTTTTACCATATCGAATTTATCCGTGTCGGCGTTTAACAGCTTTAGCCTGGCGGACACGCAGCTTTTTTCACGGGCCGGTTTCAGCAGCTTTTCGATGATAAGGCCGGTATTAAAGCTCTGATGATAATAGTTGTCCGCCTGGTTTTCCCCGGCGTACCTGATGGCTTTGGGATTGTGGAAATCATCCAGTGAGATAAGTTGGGTGGGATAACCTTTGGCCTGCAGCCATGTCTCCAATCCCGCCGCGAATTGCGTCTTCCCGGAGCAGTCGATGCCGTTGATGCCGATGATGAAAGCCCTGTCTTTTTGTTTCCGGCTGTTTACAGCGTCCAATATCTGCTCGTATATTGGCAATTTCCTATCGAAGATTTTTAGCAGGTCGGCAAATTTTTTAATCGTGATATCCGCCTCCTCCGGCTCCTTTTCCCCGTACCCGTAAAGCGCCCCGATGGCTAGGGCGTCATTGGCTCTGGCCGCCTCGATATCATGGTGCCGGTCTCCCACCACCGCCGCCGTCATCCCCCCAAAGTGCTCCCTTATTTTCTTTACTAGCAGGTTCTTGGTCAGGCCGTTGTCCTGAATACACTCGATATAGTCGTAGTAATCTCTAATCTCCAAACTTGACATAACAGTGTTGAGGTAAGCCGTCGATGCGTTGGTATATTGCGCCAGCTTATAGCCCCTTTTTCTTAAAGCGGCCAGCGTTTCTTTTACGCCCGGATAAGAATCGGCCATGTCACGGAAAACGTCCGGATATTCCGCGCGCACTTTTTCACGTACTTCATCAGGGGATAAGGGGCTGCCGGGCGGAGTGATAAACTCATACATGCTGCCGCTGGTAGAAACTGTAGAGACCCCGAAAAACCGGTTTATTTCTGTTTCTTTGAAATTGACCGGCCAGCCAAGCTTGTTGAATGCCCGTTTAATCGATTCGTACACGGCAGCCACAGAGGCGACAATCGTGCCGTCCATATCGAAGATAATCAGGTTTACATCGTTAGGATTTATCATTTATTAGTTTTCACGCAAATATAGCGCAGGCTATGCGTATGCGGCCCTTCGCCGTGGTTCTCCGCGTCATCCATCAGGCCCGTTTCCATGATACTCATATCCCTAAAATGTTCCCGTAAATCGCTTTCGGTAAAATAATGCACCGGGCGCCCCGGCTTGCTCTCGTAGGTGTTTTGCTCTACCTCCGCCCCTTTACCGTAGCTCTCTTCTTTCTCGGAAAAAACGGTGAAAAACATCGGGTGCTGTTTCTTCACTCTGATATCGCACTGCCGGATAAATCTTCTTCTATCAACCTCGCGGAAGAGGTGTAAAACATTAAAACAATAGATGCCGTCGAATTTAGCCGGCAGAAAAGACATGTCTAAAACCGATTGATTAAAAACGCGTGTGCCAGGGTCGAAATCCAGCGCCAGTCTACAGGCTTCAAAGGAAACCTCAACACCCGTTACGCTAAAGCCGGACGCCGAAAAAAGCTTTGTATTTCTGCCGTACCCCGACCCCGGTACCAGCAGCTTTTTAACGTTTTGCTTTTGGAAAAGCTCCAGGGCATGCCGCGCGGTCAGGCTCGGCTCATCGCCCCAGATTTTCCCCTCCGCCCGGTATCTTTTGTCCCAGTATTCGTTCATTTTTCACTTTTTGTCATTGTGAGTCCCTATACTCACTGACGAAGCAATCCGTATCCTTCTTGTCATTCCCGCGAAAGCGGGGATTTAGTATCTTTCCCCCTTCGTAAAGTCGCAGATTCCGCATGAACGAAGTGAATCGGAAGGGGATGAAGGGGGTTTTTCTCCCGCCACTTTCTCTGTTTACTTTAAAAATGTTGGTATTACAACGCTTGCTTCAGCACGATTATCTGCGTTGCCGCCGGCAGCTTACCCGCTTTAAACTCTATTTCGCTTTCGTTAGAGCGCGTCACGTTGCTCTTGCCTTTGAGGAAGTCCTCCACGCCTTTGATGGGGAAATCCAGCTTGTCCGTCTTAAAGTGCATGGGTATGACGACCGCCGGCTTAAGCTGGTCGATAACTTTAGTGGCCGTCGCGGCATCGATGGTAAAGAAACCGCCCACCGGCAGAATTAAAACGTCTACTTTGCCGATGGCTTTCACCTGGTCGGCGGTCAGCATGTGTCCCAGGTCTCCGGCGTGGCAGACATTGACGCCGTCCACGTTGAAGCAGAAAATCATGTTCTTGCCGCGCTGGCTGCCGCCTCTGTCGTCATGGGCGGCGGGGATAGATTTGATGCTGACGCCTTTGACTTCCCCGCTGGTTTGAACCACTGCCGGGTTGCCCTTGACCGCGCTGACGTTATTATGGTCGCCGTGCTCATGGCTCACCGTCACGATATCCGCCGTTTCGTTTATCTCGCCGTGCTTTATCCCTCCCCCCGCCTCATAAGGGTCGGTAACAATTCTCGCACCGCCCTCCGCTGTTATCAGGAAAGCCGCGTGCGCCAGGTATTTAATCTTCATTTTCCCCTCCTCTGTCATTGCGAGGAGTCCTTCCGCTCATGGTGAGACATCGGCGTGAGTTCGGTCGAACGCTTGTCGAACCATCGGAAGGACGACGTGGCAATCTCAAACATTATCTTGGTTCAGTCATCGGGTTGCTGCATTTCTCTTGTAATAAGTCCGTCGCTATTTCTTCGCCTCTTTCATCACCAGGCTCACCAGCGTTCTCACCGGAATGCCGGTGCCGCCTTTCACCAGGAACCCCTTGTCTTTATCGGTGTCGTAAGTGCCGGCGATGTCCAGGTGCACCCACGGTGTTTTGTCCACGAATTCTTCGAGGAATTTGGCGGCGGAAATAGCCCCGCCGTACCGGTTGCCGATGTTCTTCATATCGGCGAAATCGCTTTTGATTAGTTCTTTGTAGTCGTCGAACATCGGCATCTGCCAGGCCGGTTCGCCTACCTCTTTGCCGGAGGCGATGACTTTATCCACCAGCGGCTGGTCGTTGGTGAAAGCGCCGTGGCAAACGTGCCCCAGGGCCACCGCGCAGGCGCCGGTGAGCGTCGCCACGTCGATAATCGCTTTAGCGCCGAGCTTGACGGCGTAGCTCAACGCGTCGGCAAGGATAAGCCGTCCCTCGGCGTCCGTATTTAAAACCTCGATGGTCTTGCCGTTCAGCGCTTTAATAATATCGCCCGGCTTCATCGCCGTGCCGCTGGGCAGGTTCTCCGTCGCCGGCACGAGCGCCACCACGTTTATCTTGGGTTTAATCTGCGCCAGCGCCATCATCGCTCCCAGTACGGAAGCGCCTCCCGCCATATCCCCTTTCATATCCGCCATGCCTTCCGACGGTTTAATGGAGATGCCGCCGGAATCGAAGGTGAGTCCCTTGCCCACCAGCGCTATGTCCACGTCTTCGCCGCCCCGTCCATTATAATTGACGATGATGAATTGCGGCGGCTGGTTGCTTCCCTGGGAGACCCCCATCAGCCCGCCCATCCCCATCTCTTGGATTTTTGCTTTATCGAAGACTTCCGCTTTAAGTCCGTATTGCTTGGCCATGCTTTTCGCGGCGGCGGCCATATCGGTGGGGGTCATGTGGTTGGACGGTTCGTTAACCAGGTCGCGCGCCCAGTTGGCGGCTCCCGCCAGGAATTCACCGCGTTTGATGGCGTTATCCCTCGTTGTTTTATCTTTGCGGATGATGGTCAGCTCTGTGCGGTCTTCT
>DAOUGB010000063.1:0-1798 GCA_034429595.1 Dehalococcoidales bacterium | reverse complement strand
ATTGCGAGTGGCCGTATGCATTTGCCCCAAATGCTCGGGCCGTATATGCGTACAGGCGGGGGTGTTGCCAAACGGTAAATGCACGAGAAACCTGTGCCAGGGACGATCAAAGGTTATTGACAATGATGTGCATATCCTGGATGTGGATTTCCGTTTTCGGGCCCGACAATTTTTCTGCCTTTTCCGGACGAGAAGGGTTTCCCCGAGACTCGACAGGGAAAAGCCCCAGATACGCTTTCCAGAACGCGGGACGATCCTCGCGCGCAATCCAGACCAGCGCGGATTTGAGAGCCATGCGGAAGCCCATTTCGCGGTCATAGATATCCCCATGCTTACGCACGCCGCAGCCATATCCGGCCAGATCATGGTTACTTGCGCTTTCGATATCCTCTATGGCGCCGAAATACAGGTTGCAGAACGTGATGGGGTTGCCGGCCAGCAGATCGACCGTGTAGTGTTGCAAGCCCGTGTCCACGATGAATGCAACAACAGCGGGAGGCTTTCGGCCTGGGACCATCTGCGTGCCCAGGGAATCCAATCCATCCACGCCCGCGGTTTGTAAAGCGATCAATTTATCTTGTTTTTTCGACATTTGCCCTCCTTGGCGATTTACCAAAAAAACAGTTGAGTGGGTGGGGTTTGGTACCCACAATCCTGGTGGTTTATCTGGGGTCATTTGGGTGTAGGGGGACCCAGCTCCTGTTTATCCACCAGCGACGCTTTCATCGTCTGCGTGTCCAGCAATCCACGCCGCCGCTCAAAGAGAAAGGTTGGTAAGTAGGGGAAGGATACAAAATACAAGTGAATCCAAGCGCCTGATATTCGAGCGGTGGCATTTCTGAGTCGAACAGATCCGCGGATTACGACACCGCCGTGCACCCGTTACACGCATCACGCTCAAAACGCGCCGTATAGCCCTCCTTTCTTTGTCTCTCATTCTGGTGATATATGGCCGGCGTTCCACCGGCCCGGCGGTTGTCGTAAATTCGCCTTCGGGGTCTCATGACTCCGCGGCTACTCGCTCCTGGCCGCTTGCTAATCACGCGTACCGGTATCAAAAAGGTTGTATAGCGGGGACTGGAGTCGGACCAGTTTTATCGACTTATGAAACCGATGGTTTACCGAAACACCCCGCTGGGGCGGGCCGGGCTTCCCAGTATCGCCCTGCCCATATCTGCTTGCCGTTGAAGCCCAGGAACTTCTCGGGAAGGGGTAGCGTTCTCGCTTGGGCCCTATGAATCCACTCTCTGGTATGAGGAGCATCGCCGTCACCCAAGTCAGCCGGCGATTACACACGCTTTCCTGTTACTGGCTACCCATTTCAATTTGCGTATGGTCGATCGGGGCAGGTTCGGACTGCCAGCCTTCGCCTTATCAGGGCGATGCTCTTCCGGTTGGGCTACCGATCGAAGTGCCGGTCAGCCCCGGCTTGCTCACAACTCCGCGCTGAACCCATGTGACGGGAAGGAGAATATGCAGGAATGGTAGAAGGGTAAAACCCTTTCCTGCCTCCTCTGGCGGGCCGGTCTACCGGCACACGGTTCCCCTTTATGGCAGGTGAGCCGCGAACGTCTCCGGTCCCCAGTTCCTGATTTCTCGGGAGCGCCTTCTCAACCAGGGCAAGTCAGGGCGTTCCCATCGCGCCTGTAAGGTCGGCTGCTTACCAATTGGACGGGCTGGTCCTGCCCCAGCTCGGGCTAACTCCCCAGGCGTATTTAGCTTGATCGGTGTTATTGCTCCGAAAGTTCGCCGGTGGTACAAGGGACTCCACGCGTCTTCAACCCTTGCCCTATCCCAA
>DAOUGB010000062.1:0-12813 GCA_034429595.1 Dehalococcoidales bacterium | reverse complement strand
CGTTGAAGATAACGACCTGTTTTAAGAAGGGATTGCGACGCAGAGAGTTTATCTTCACAAAAGTAAGTGGGATATTTACGAGAAGATAACGACCTGATTTAAGAAGGGATTGCGACCCAATAATCATTATTTTCACCATTTCGTTATTTATATTCTGCTTAGAAGATAACGACCTGATTTAAGAAGGGATTGCGACCCGACCTATTCCTGTTTCCGATCTGGTCGTCCCAGATCATGGAAGATAACGACCTGATTTAAGAAGGGATTGCGACGTCAATGTGACATATTCTATCACAATGATAACAGATAAAATAAGAAGATAACGACCTGATTTAAGAAGGGATTGCGACGTCTCGTCACTACGATGTCAATTTTATGCGTCATTTTTCCCTCGAAGATAACGACCTGATTTAAGAAGGGATTGCGACTTGTGCTAAATTTATCCATATAATAATAACCCCCTTGTAGAAGATAACGACCTGATTTAAGAAGGGATTGCGACCTCTTTTTGGGGTAAATGGTAAACAGTAAATAGTGAATAGCTAAGATAACGAATTGATTTGACAAGGGGTTGCTACCCCTTGTTCCCGAGACAACGATCTGTTTCTCCGGCCGTCGGCGGCCGCGCCTGATTTCCCAGATTTAAAATCTTTATTGCGTCGTCGCTGTTTATGTTATAAAAATCAATATCATTGACTCAAGAAATAAAATCCCCTCTTTTTTAAAGAGGGGTCGGGGGAGATTTTACAGCGTGTGATAAAAATCCACCTCCGTTGCGGAGCATGCCCGGCGCAAGCTGGGTGCCAACTCAGGCGGGAAGTTGTGTCCCTGCTACTTTATTGTTAATCCGTCCAGCATTCGCTGGATAAATTTCAGCGAAGCGCGACGATGAGCCTACCTCTTGCTTAATACGGGGGAATCCATTATTATCAGTAAGTTCTGGATACCGGCCTTCGCCGGTATGACGATACCCGGGACAACTTTCCTGTTGCGACACCTCCGCCGGCAGAGGACAGGAAACGGCTATATTTAATATTATTAAGCTGTTAAAACAAAAAACAATTATCATGACGGAAAAAACAATCGGCATTGAAAACCTCGAATATACGGACTTTGAAAAGACGCTAATCATTTCCAACGGCAAGATCATGACGCGGACGAGCCGCATTGACATTCCTTTTGATAGAACAGTGCGCGACCCCTCGCGGCCCGACGTATCTAAAGTCGAGTACAAGAATCTGGTTTTGACGGAAGCGGAAAGGAAGCAGTATCAGCGGGCGGTGCCCAGAGCAAAAGATACTTCGAAGTACAAATTTCAGGGCAAACTTATTTCCGGCGGCATGGGCGCGATTCTGGAAGTAATCGATCAGGATTTTTATCGGCCCATCGCCATGAAGGTGATTAAACCGTCGTTCAAGAACGACGAACGGGCTCTTGTCGATTTCATCAGGGAAGCCAAAATTACGGCCATGCTGGAGCATCCCAACATTATTCCCGTGCACGAGCTGGGGATCTCCGAGGAAACGGGGCTCTTTTTCACCATGAAGCTGATGCAGGGGGAGCCGCTCAACTCCATCCTGAACGAGATCAAAAAAGGCAACGCCGTTTACCAGGAAAAATACAACGAGTATTCCCTGATGAATATTTTCCGTAAAATTTGCGATGCAGTGGACTTTGCCCATTCCAGGGACATTATCCACCGGGACATCAAGCCGCACAATGTTATTGTCGGCCGGCACGGAGAAGTTCTGCTGATGGATTGGGGGCTTGCTCTTTACATCGGCGACCCGGAAAAGGAAGAAAATCCGTCGCAAAAAGCGGCTCTCCAACATATTCTGGAGCTGACTGACAAGGGGAAAAACATCATCCAGGGTTCTCCCGCCTACATGTCCCCCGAGCAGGCCGGAGGCGACGGCACTCAACTGGACAAGAAGACCGACATATTTCTTCTGGCCGCTACGTTTTATCATATTCTCACGCTGGAAGCCCCCTACACCGGCGAAAACTTGAAAGACGTTTTACAAAAAGCCGGGCAGCGAAACCTGATCCATCCGCAAAAGCGCAGCCCTGAGCGCCATATTCCCGATGAACTGTGCCGCATCGTAATGAAAGCTTCCGCGCTGAAAAAGGAGGACCGCTATGACAGCGTGCAGGAGCTGATTCAAGATATTGACGGCGTCATCGCCGGGCACTGGCTGAAGCAGGAAAAGAAGCTGTTCGCCAGCGGCCGTTTTCTCATGCAGGAGGGTGAAGAAGCCGGCGAAGCTTACTTGATTGATAAAGGGAAGGTGCAGGTATACAGACAGGCTGACGGCGGCGGCAAACTTGTGCTGGGAACGCTCGCCGCAGGAGACATAGTCGGCGAAATGGCCCTGATCACCAACGACAAACGCTCCGCCAGCGTAAAGGCTCTGGAAGACACCGAAGTATCGGTCCTGACAAAAGACATATTGCTGCGCAACCTGAAAAAGCTGCCGCCTTATATTGAAAAGATAATGTCAACGCTGACCCGCCGCCTGCAGACAGCCAACATCGTCATTCATCCCCACCTGGTGACCGACTGCACGCCGTTTGTTTTGCAGCAGATGTGTCTTATTTTGAAAGATATTTCCAGCACCGAAAAAGAATTTACCCTCGCGCAGGAAAAGCTGACTTTAAGGATATCCGAGGATCTAGGCCTTCCCGTCGCCAAAGTTCAAGAGGTGCTGAATAACGCCGCTGCGGCAAATCTGTTGACCATCAGAGGAAATGAAGTTGTGGTCGAAGATATCTACCGGCTTCTGCATTCCATTGACCTGGCCAAATCTTTAACCGACAGATAAGGGAGAACAAGATGACGGAGACGGATAAAAACGATTTCTTTTTTTCTTCCCGGCGACACAACCCGCTTATTGCTCCCCGCCGCGTCCTTCTCTTCAGCGGCCATATGATAGACGCGCCGGAGCGCAAAACACCCCGTTTCCCCGCCTCAAAGGAAGGCGCCGCCGCCGCCGCCATCGGCGGCATCCTGGACAAACTGGAGGCGGGATCAGCGGACATCGGTCTTTGCGGCGGGGCCTGCGGCGGAGATCTTCTCTTTGCCGAGGCCTGCCTGGCGCGCGGCGCGCATATGGAAATTCACATTCCTTTCGCCGAACCGGTCTTTTTAAAAAAGTCGGTCACCTTTGCCGGGGAAAGCTGGCGAGAGCGGTTCGCCGCCGTGAAAAATAATCCTCGCACCACCCTTTTGGTGATGCCGCAGGAACTCGGCCCCACGCCGGAAAAAACCGACCCGTATGAGCGCAACAATCTCTGGCTGCTCCATACGGCGCTGTCTATAGGACAGGACAAAGTCCGCTTCATCTGCCTGTGGGACGGCGAGAGCGGCGATGGCCCCGGTGGCACAAAGCATATGTATGACGAGGTTTTGAAGCATTCCGGCAAGGTTTTTGTAATCGACGTAAAGACGCTGTAACCGATATGGGGTAACCGATATGGGGTCAAATCTTTATTATCGACATTTATTCCCGAATAATTTTACCTGCTGCGCCCGCGGAATTTCAGCGGACGCAAAACCGACATCTCTTTAGAAGAACGGAAGCTATCATCCATGACTGACCGCGAATACGACATCTTCATCTCCCATGCCGCTGAAGACCTCGAAGAAGCGCAGCGGCTCCGCAGCGAACTTTACCGCGAAGGGTGGAAGTCGTTTCTCGCTTCGGAGGATCTCAATGAAAAGGTTGGTTCAGCCGAGTGGAGCGCGAAGATCGACGAGGCCATCGACCGGAGCGGCGTTGTCGTCGTTATCGTTTCCCCCGATTCCCGGAAGTCGCCCTGGGTCGAATATGAATGGCGCAGCGTTCATATCGACATCCTTCGGGGACAACCCGGCATGGTGATTCCCTGCTGCGTCCGCGGACTTGGCCCCGACGATCTGGTGCGCGCCCTCCGCCGTTATCAGTGCATCGACTTCCGCGATCCGTCCCGGCGCCCGGAAATGTTTAAGAATCTTCTGGATCTGATCGAAGGCTACCTGAAGGAACCGGTCGAGGCGCGCCGGCGGCAGACTCTCTTCCGTGTTCTTTCCCTCGAAGGGGGCGGGGTCCGGGCTCTCATCACGTGCCGGTTGCTCGTATTCCTGGAAGAGAAGCTCCGGCGAATCAGCGGCAGCGATGTCCGGCTTGCCGACTTCTTCGATCTGATCGTCGGCACCTCCACCGGTGGCGTCCTGGCGCTAATCCACGCCGGCTCAAACCTCAGCGCCGCCCAAATTGCTCCGGAATTCAGCGCCCATATAGGCGCTTCCATTCCGGAGCCGCCTCTCGTGAGCCTGCTGCTGACCGGCTTCATTCACCGGACACCGCAGATCAAAGGTCGCCTGCTGGCAGAAATCGGGAAGAAAAAATTAAGTGAAATTGATATTCCCTGTCTCGTCCCGGTCTTTGATCTCACCCGTCATGAACCGCTGCTGCTGGGATCGCACCTGGCCAAGCAGAGGGCGCATCCCGACATGACCATTAAGGATGTCGCTCTGGCCGCAGTTTCGGTGCCGTTATTCTTTCCCCCTTATGAACTGAAAATGGCATCAGGCGAAAAAGCTTTTCTCATCGACGGCTGCCTTTTTGCTCCCAATCCGGCGGCCCTGGCGCTGGAAGAAGCCCAAAACATGAGCTCCGCCGGTCTGTTGACTTCCGAAATCTGCCTTCTCTCGCTCGGCAACGGCGTGTCCCGACGCGCAGCCGGCAACCCCCTCGACTGGAAGATTCCCCGCTGGATTGTTGAATCCATCGAAATTCCAATGATGGCGTCGGCATCTCTTGTTGACAAGAACCTGCGCCAGCTTTTCCGGCGCGTTGGTTTTCCCCGGCAATATCTGCGGATTGACGCCGATCTGGCCGAATATGCCGAAAGGCCGTTTCGCATGGATGACACCTCCCCGGCGGCGCTGGCCGAGCTGGAGCGAATCGGCAACCTGATCGCGCAGGCACACGAAAGCCAGCTGGAGGAGTTTGCGCAATTACTGGCGAGCAATGCATCCGACAGGGAAAAGACGAACAAGTCAGAACGACACACTTGAGTATTTGAATAGGAGGATACTTTAATGCCGCAGTCCTTTGATGAGTTATATGTGATTTCCGATCTCCACCTGGGCGGAAAAACGGGCTTTCAGATTTTTAATCAGGGCGCCGCTCTGGCCGCCTTTATTCAAGATCTTACCGGCAAACCGGCGAACCGGCGCGTTGGTCTGGTGCTCAACGGCGACACCGTTGATTTCCTTGCCGAAGCAAACACCGGGTACCTTGATCCAGAAGGCGCCGTGCAAAAACTCCGGCGGATTCTTCTGGAGGATAAATCTTTCTCGGGGGTCTTCCCGGCCCTTCAGGAATTTGTCGCCGTACAAAACCGCCAGCTCATCATTGTGCTCGGCAACCACGACGTCGAGCTGGCCTTGCCGGAAGTGAAGGAATGGCTCCTGGACAATATCGCCAACAAAAAGCAGGAAGCGCGCGGCCGGGTGACCATGTGCTATGACGGAGCCGGCTTCGCCTGCGACGTCGGAGGCAAGCGTGTTTTCTGCATCCACGGCAACGATGTTGACATCTGGAACTACGTGGATCAGAAACAGCTCCGGGAGTTAGCCCTGGCGTTGAACTTCGGCAAAACGCCCCCCGAATGGGACGCCAATGCCGGAACCCGGCTGGTCATTGATGTGATGAACGCCGTCAAGCGCCGGTTTCCCATCGTCGATCTGCTCAAGCCGGAAGTCGAAGCCGTTGTCCCCATCCTGTTGTGCCTGAAGCCGGACTGCTACAAGGAAGTTTCCCGCATCATGACTGTTGCAGCGCATCTTTCCCGGGACGCCATGTTGCGCTCTATAGGCTTTTTATCGGCGGAGGCGGAGATAAGTGATATCACCGGACAAAAAGAAGAAGCAATGTCACAATTCGCAACTCGGTACTTTAACTACAATGCAGCCAAGTTTAGCAGCGCCGAATCTCTTATCAGCGGCGCTTATGAATCTCTGGACGCCGAAAAGAAACAGAAGGGTGTGAAAGATGTAACCACGCCCCATTCCTCCGATGATTTGCAATTCCTCGGGCCCGTTGACTATATTCGTGCGCTTTTCAGCAGAGAAGAGAATAAGGCGGAAAACCTGAGAAAGGCGCTCAAAAAAAATCTCCAGGAGGATCAGACCTTTTCGGTAACTCATCAGGATGAAACGTTTATCGAAATCGACAAGCAGGCGGGGCCGAACGTTCATTTTCTCATCACCGGGCACACGCACCTCGAAAGGGCTATCGCCCGCAGCGCGCCCGGCTGCTACTATTACAACAGCGGAACCTGGATTCGGCTTATCCAACTGACCGCTGACATTCTGGAGAACTCCGACGAATTTGCCCGTGTCTATAAAGCCTTTGAAAGCGGGACAATGGAGCAGCTCGATGCGATCAAGGATCTTGGTCCGCAGCGAAATCAACCCCTGGTGTTATCCAGACCGACGGTTGTTTCCGTCATCGCCAGAGACGGTGACGCATTTGGCGAGCTGCACCATGTGCAAACCGACGGTTCACTCCAACCGGTAAAAGACAGCAAGTATCCAAGGAGGTAGTTCATGAAAAAAATAAACAAAGTCGGTCTGGAGTTTTTGCGGCATGGCCCTGCCCACAATCAGCTTCTTTCGCCGCTGACCCAGTATCTGGGGCTGTGCGGCAACTTCGGGGCCTGCACCGTGCAGGTGATGTATGAACACCAGGAGTTCCTGTCGCTCTTAAAGTCTCTGCGCTACAACATGGGGGCCATGGATGACGCCCAGCGGCGTCAGCAGGATGTAAACAAAATCTCTGATAATATCACGAGCATACTCACAAACGTGGCGGGGCTGAAAGCATCCTTGGGGCCCATAAGCGGCCGTTTTACGGGCGTCACTCACCTGGATCTGGTTCTGTCGGCAGCCGAACTGGCAATGCTGCCTTTTGAACTGGCCAGGGTTCCTTCGGGTTGCGCCGGCGGTGAAGGAAATTATTTACTGCTGCAAACGCTGCTGCCGGTCTGCCTCACCAGACGGGTGCGGTCGGCATCCAACACGATGATCATCTGGCCCAAAAAGCCTAAAATCCTTTTTGTCATCGCACAGCTTCCCCATATGAGCGTTCCTGCCCTCGATCATACCAAGGCTCTGCTCAAAGCTATCGACCCGTGGATACCTTATTTTGATCCTTCCCTTCCGGGCGACCGGGAAAAAAAGATCGGTGAGATTCTCACTATCCTTCCCGATGCCAGTATAAAAGATATTGAAGACGCCTGCGCCGCCAACGCCTACAGCCACGTCCATATTCTGGCCCACGGCATGGAAAATTCGAAGAAACTCGGCAACCCCTACGGTCTGGTGCTGCATGACCCGCAGGACAAGAGCAGAAGCACTGTAGTCGATGGTGAACAACTGGCATCCACCCTGCGCCCTTTGCGGCGGCAGAAGGCGGGGGATTCCGACATCACGCTGCCGGCCGTGGTAACGGTGGCCGCCTGCGACAGCGGCAATGTCGGTTCGGTAATTTACAGCAGCGGCACCAGTCTGGCCCACGAGCTGCATCAGGCGGGCATTCCCGTCGTCGTGGCTTCACAATTTCCCCTTTCCAAGGACGCTTCCGTGCTGGTGGCCGAAACTCTTTACTCGAGAATGCTGTGGGGCGAGGACATCAGAATCATTCAACACTCCTTGCGCGGCAAACTGCACGCGCTCTGCCCCGACACGCATGACTGGGCAAGCCTCGTCATGTACGCAAACCTGCCTCCGGATCTCGATCAGCAACTGCTGGACGTCCGTTACAGTCAGGCAAGAAGGGCCATAGACTGCGCCCTTGACCGCATTGATCAATCCATTGACCATAAAATTTCCCTGGACGAAGCTGAGATGGAGAGATTGCTGGAACGCGTTGATGACGCAGCCGGACAAATGCCGACGACGGAAGGATATGAGACCGAGGGTCTGGGCATGCTGGCCAGCACGGAGAAACGCAAGGCTGAAATATGCTTTCATGCCATAATTAACCTGGCGCCGGAAGACGGCCAACAGAAAGGACTGAAAAAACGTTCCATCGAGTATCTCCGGAAGTCGCTTCATTTATACGAACAGGCATACAAAGAAAATATGCGGGAAACAAGCGGCATTATCCGGAAGAATCGCTCCGTCCACTGGGTCATGACCCAGTACCTCTGCCTGCGCGCCGTGCTGGGTGAGACTTTTCTGCCGGATCACTGGAGCGCGGCGAAGGTTTCCGCCGACGTCGATATTCGCTCTCATGAAGGCGATGTTGAAACGGTTGTCTGGGCCCACGGATCAATGTTCGAACTTTACCTGATGCTGCTTGCTTATGCCCCCGCCGTTGTGAAGCGGCAGTTAGAGTTCAGCCAGAAGGAATTGCGGGAAAAAGCAAGGTGGCATATCAGCGAGCTGCTGTCGATCGCCGGACATGACTCTTTTCCCATCTACTCGACCGACAGACAGCTTGAACGTTACATTAACTGGTGGGGCCATGATATTTTTGAAACGCTCCTGGCCGAATACAACATCAGCCGCCAGCGTTCCTGGCGGGAAGCCGGCGGCATTGTTGATTTTGCCCGTCAGCTCAAAACGCAGCTGGGAAAATGAACAGGGAACAGATTGCTGACAGAGACGGAACTGCTCTGTTCGCTGCTTTTTGCAGACAGTAAATAAATAGTATTCTGGGAGGATTTATGGCTGATGTCTTTATAAGCTACGCCAGTGAAGACCGCGAGACGGCGCGGAAACTCGCCGGTGTTCTGGAGTCATACGGTTATTCCGTCTGGTGGGACCGCAAAATAGTCGCCGGACAGAGCTTCGATCAGGTAATCGAGCGAGAACTGGAAGCGGCCGGAGCGGCCGTTGTCCTGTGGTCTAAAAGCTCGGTTGCTTCCGAGTGGGTAAAAAATGAGGCGGCCGTTGCTGCGGAAAGGGGGGTGCTTGTGCCCGTGCTCATTGAGAACGTCAAGCTGCCTCTCGAATTCCGGCGCAGACAGACGGTTGATCTGGCCGGATGGGACGGTGACGATGCGCACAGCGGCCTGCCGGCCCTGCATGAAGGCATATCCGTCGCCCTTTCCGGAACCGCCGCCGGTCGATCCATTGCGCCGCAGCCGCAGCCGCCGGCGCCGCCAAAACCCTCGCCCGTCAACCGCTACCTGCTGTTTGCTTCTCTTGCCGCGCTCGTCGTTGTTCTGGGAGTTGTGGCCTACTTGAAACCCTGGCAGGATGGAAAAGAAAAGATAGTCGACACCAGGGTAGTACCCGACGCCGATCGCGTCGACTTAAATCGCCGGACTGAAGAGAGACAGCCACCGGTAACTCCGGAGCGCCGTGAACCCCCTGATTACGCCGCTTTGATCCGGCGGCTGGCTGAAGACCAGCACAAAGCATTGCAGATGATGATCGGTCAGGACAAATCAGCAGGGTTGCGGCAAATTGAAAAAAATCTTGTCGAAATAGATAAAGCCGCCAGATCTTTTCCCCGTGACAATCCTGCAGAAAATGCCAATCTGTTTGTTTCCATGGGTTATGCCCTGAAGGACATGTATCAAAACTCCAAAGGCCGTCTTCCCTCGGAAATGCGGCAGCAATATTTACTCCGCGCCCGAGCCAGCTTTGCGCAGGCTCTGCGGCTTGACCGCGCCAATGCAGGGGCCTATAACGGAATGGGCAACGTCTGTTTCCTGGAAGGCAAGTTTGATGAAGCTCTGAAATACCACACCAGAGCCCTCAGTCTGGCCGGCGGAAAAGACAAGTACCCGGCGGCGGAACATGACCGGCAACTGGTCATCAAGGTTCGCGACGGTGAGATCCCCTTCGATTTCTGAAAATTATTTTTATCTATGCTTCTGGTATCTTTATTTTTTATGGAAATAATGGTAATGCACGGCGCCAATGGATAATTCTTCCGAAATCAAAAAGAAAAATGCTCCTCGACGTTCCAGATACCGGCTGTTATTCGCAGGCTTCTTCATCCTGTTGGTCGCCGCCCTGGTTGCGCTGGTGGTTGTCGAACTGAAAACATCTTATCTTGAGGCGCGTTTCCTCTCCAAATTTGCGCAAAAGGTTTCATTTTCGGTTCAACCCGGCCCGAATCCGTCTCTGCGCTTTCCCGAGCACGGCCCCTATGACGAGCGTTTGGGTTATACCCGGCTGCCGGAATTTATCAAGAATCTCGTCGCTCAGGGATATCAGATTGAAGCGCAGGCCCGTCCGTCCGCCAGTCTCAACGATATTATCGACTGGGGACTTTATCCGAGTTTCCGGGAAAAGAATCAGGCCGGACTGACCATTCTAGCTGACGATGATCAGGATCTTTTTCGAGTACAGTATCCGGAGCGGATTTACAGCAGTTTTGAATCTGCACCTTCCCTGATCGTCAACACGCTGCTTTTCATTGAGAACAGGGAACTTCTGGATTCCCGCAATCCCGACCGTAATCCGGCGGTAGAATGGGACAGGTTCGCCAAAGCCCTTATCGACAGAGTAGCCCACGTTTTAAACTCGGATCATCGGTTTGCCGGCGGCAGTACGCTGGCCACACAGCTCGAAAAATTCCGCCACTCACCTGAAGGACGGACCGCCACCGCTCCTGAAAAATTGAAGCAGATGATTTCCGCATCCCTGAGAGCCTATCATAGCGGCAAAAATACCACGATGGCCCGTCGCCAGCTCGTCGTCGACTACCTGAACTCCGTTCCCCTGGCCGCCCTTCCCGGATATGGAGAACTCAACGGAATCGGCGATGGCCTTTGGGCTGTCTATGGCGCGGATTTTCACGACGTAAACTATCTTCTACGCGACGGCTACAGTTCAATCGATCCCCGGAAGGCCATGGCCTACAAGCAGGTATTGAGCCTCTTTATCGCCCAACGCCGTCCTGCTTATTACCTGGTAACCAACCGTGACGCTCTGGAGGCGGCCGCCAACAATCATCTGCATATGCTTTGCGACGCCGGAATCATTACCCCCGCCCTGCGCGACAGTGCGCTTCCCTTGAAGCTCAATTTTCGCCAAAAACCACCGGAGCAGGCCGACGTTTCCTTCGTCGGCCGCAAGGCCGCCAACGCCATTCGCCGCCAACTGAGCACTGTTTTAGGCATACAGCGTCTGTATGATCTGGACCGTTTAGACCTTTCCGTAAAAAGCACCCTGAACGGAACGGTTCAGGACAAGGTAAACAAAATCCTGCTCAACCTGAGCGATCCCGATTACATCAAAGAGGTTGGGCTGGGCGGAGAGAGGCTTCTGGGCAACGGTGATCCCGGCAGCGTTATTTACAGCTTTACGCTTTACGAACACGTCGGCAACGCCAATCTGCTGCGCATTCAGACCGATAATTTTAATCAGCCTTTCGACCTCAATGAAGGAATGAAAATAGAGCTGGGCTCGACAGCGAAGCTCCGAACGCTGGTCACCTATCTGGAAATCATCGCCGGTCTGCATGAGCGGTATGGCGGGTTGTCGCGGGAGGAGCTGCGGACGATTAATGCAGAAAGCAATGACCGGCTCACCCAATGGGTCGTGGAATACTTATCGACGACCAATGACCGGTCTCTTGCCGCCATACTGGAAGCCGCCATGCAGCGCCGCTACTCCGCAAGCCCCGGAGAAGTCTTCTTCACCGGCGGCGGCCAGCATATATTCAGCAACTTCGAAAAATCGGATAATTCGAAAATATTTTCGGTTCACGACGCCTTGAAGAGCTCCATCAACCTCGTTTTCATCAGAATCATGCGCGATATCGTCCGCTATTACATGTACAATGTACCCGGCTCAACGGCAAAAATTCTCCAGGACGTGGACGATCCGGAGCGGCAGGCATACCTGGTCCGGTTTGCCGACAAGGAAGGCCGCATTTTTCTCCAGCGTTTTTACAATAAATATCGGGATCTGAAACCCGATGAGCAGTTCGAGCTTCTACTGCAGGGGGTGCGTCCGATTCCCGCACGCCTGGCAGCGATTTTCCGTTTTGTGAAACCGAAGGCGGATCTGGTCGAATTCTCCATGTTTCTGAAATCCCAGATATCTTCAGAGACTCTGTCGATGCTGGAAGTGGAAAATCTTTACTACTCCTACGGACCGGAAAAGTGGGATCTCCAGGATCGGGGTTATATTGTCCGCCTTCATCCCCTGGAACTCTGGCTGGTGGCCTATCTTCGAGCACATCCCGCCGCCGGACGAACCGAAATAGTTAGGGCCAGCGTCAAGGAACGCCAGGAAGTCTACCGGTGGCTCTTCAAAACCCATCGAAAAAACGCTCAGGACATCAGAATTCGGAGCCTTCTGGAAGTAGAGGCGTTTCTGGAAATTCTCAAGGCATGGAAAAGGCTGGGCTATCCGTTTGATTCTCTCGTTCCTTCCTATGCCACCGCGATCGGGAGTTCCGCCGACCGCCCGGCCGCTCTGACGGAACTGCTGGGAATCATTATGAACGATGGAGTCAAGTACCCGGTCGTCCGGATTAACGAGCTTCATTTCGCTTCGGGAACGCCCTATGAAACATTGCTGAAACGGAGGGAGCTCGAAGGCCAGAGAGTGCTGCCCCCGGAAGTCTGCGCTGTTGTGCGCCGCGCTTTGATCGACGTGGCTGATAAAGGCACCGCACGTCAGATCAGCGGAGCATTTGTCAACAGTGCCGGAACGCCGGTCCCCGTGGGCGGCAAAACGGGAACGGGCGACAACCGGCGCGATGTCTACGGACAGAGAGGGCAGCTTCTGGAATCCCATGTCATCAACCGCGCCGCCGTATTTGTTTTCTTTATCGGAGACCGCTTTTTTGGTAC
>DAOUGB010000061.1:0-4566 GCA_034429595.1 Dehalococcoidales bacterium | reverse complement strand
AGTGTAAACTCCGTGACGAAGAATCCGCGCCTGGCAAAGTAGCTACGGATTCTTCCCCCGATTTGCATCGGGGGAAGAATCCGTAGCTACTTTGCCAGGCGCGGATTCTTCGTCACGGAGTTTATACTGAGCGTAGCGAATGTATTCTTCAGAAAGACTTTTGATACAAAGCCCCCATAACGGGAGAGGGATAAAGAGTAAGGGTGAATATTTCCATTAAAAATATTTTCAGAGATTATTCTCAAGCGCTGACACCGTATGCCCTCCCCTCCCCGATTGTAAAAACCTGCCCCATCTCTTATCATAGAATGGGAACTTCAAGCATGAACAACATCAACATCCCCCAAAATACCATCACTTTCCTGGGAACGGCAGGCGCGCGGTTCATGGTCAGCCGCCAGCTGGCGGCCTCCGGCGGGCTCTGGCTTAACCTGGGCGGTACGGAAATATTAATCGACCCCGGCCCCGGCAGCATCGTCCAGTCCACCAAAAGAAAGCTCAACGCGGAAAAGCTAAGCGCCATCATATTGTCCCACCGCCACCTGGACCATTCAGGAGATACCAATGTCATGGTGGAGGCCATGACCGCCGGCGGTTTTCACAAGCACGGATCGTTCTTTGCCCCGCCGGATGCTCTCAACCATGAGCCGGTGCTTTTCTCCTACCTCAAGAAATTCATCGAGGAAGTGGTCATCCTGGAGGAAGGCAAATCCTACAACGTGGCTAACGTTACCTTTTCCACGCCCGTCAAGCATATCCACCCGGTAGATACTTACGGTCTGGTCTTTCGGTCGGCGGATTACAACTTCGCCTATATTGCGGATACGCTCTATTTTGAAGAATTGAAGCACCATTACCGGTGCGACCTGCTGATTATCAACATGGTCTTCACTCAACCTCGGCCGCCCGTGGCGCACCTGGCCATACCGGATGTGGCGCGCATTCTGGAAGAAATCAGGCCGAAGGCGGCTATCCTTAGCCATTACGGTATGCACGTCTGGCAGGCGCACCCTTGGAAAATCGCCGAGGATTTAACAAAGCAGACGGGCATCAATGTCATCGCGGCGTGGGACGGCATGAAGTTTGACCTGACGCGATTGGAAGTAATCAAGCAGGCAAGAGTGAAAAAGTAAAATGGACACAGCGCGGTTTGAACAGCTGGTAGCCCAGGCCATTGAAGGTCTGCCCGAGGAATTCCTGGAGCGATTGGAAAACGTTGATGTTGTCATTGCCGATGAGCCATCGGAAGCGCAATTGCAACGTACCGATGTAGAGGAAGATGCAGCTCTGCTCGGGCTTTATGAGGGCGTGCCGCTGACCGAAAGGACCTCCGGTTATAGCTTCGTCATGCCGGATAAAATTTCCATCTTCAGGAAACCCATTGAGTCCGCCTGCAAAAACGACGCTGAAATTGTCAATGAAGTACGGCGGGTTGTCCTGCATGAAATCGCCCACCACTTCGGCATCGATGATGACCGGCTGGAAGAACTCGGCATGTAACCCCAAAAACCGCGCGAACGGATTACCCCTGACTTTTTTCTTAGCATTCACCTAACCTTAGCCCGTTTTTTCCGTTTTATAATGCAGAAGAATAAAAACCGGGAGGCCCAGATGAAACTCAAATTCTTTAGAATCGCATTGATTAGCTGCCTGCTTATCACTGCGCTTTTTACCGGCGGCGCCGTCTACGCTGACTCCAATGATAGTGAAGCATCAACCGACCTTGGTATTACCCCGGACAGCCCCTTTTACTTTTTAGATAAATGGGGCAAAGGGCTGGGGATGTTCTTTACCTTCGGGGACGAGGCCAAAGCTAAAAAGGCCCTGAAATACGGTGAAGAACGCCTGGCCGAAGCAGAGTACATGGCCAATAAAAACCGCATCAGGGAAACGGAACAGGCCGCGGAAGACTATGCAGGCTACATGGCTATGGTCAATGAAAGAGTGCAAAACGCCGGAACCTCCGATAATTTAACCGAGACGGTATGCGTTGCTGCCGCCCGGCACCTGGCTATCATGGAAAGAATCAGGGAACGCGTTCAGGAGCGCGCCGGGGATGCTATCGATAATGCGGAAAACGCCACGATGAACGGGCAGCTAAATGCCCTGCGCGCCCTGGCGAAGAACAAAATCCAGCGTGCGGCGGAGCTTACCTCAAATGCCGTCGAAAATAACCTGAATCGAGTCAGAGCAAGAACATGCGATAACGTTACTGCGGAAAACGGCATTTCCGGCAACTGCACCGCAGATATGGAGTTGCTCCTGGGTTACATCGATAGGCTCGAAGGGCTGGAGGATGAACTTATCGCCAAAGCCGAAGAACTTGGCATCGATGTCACGCCTCTGCTGGAGCGGCTGGCCCAGTCCACGCAGAACCGTATACAGGTGTTAAGCCAGGTTATGCAGAATGCCCCGGAAAATGCCCGTAACGGCATCCAGAACGCCATCCAGAACACGGAAAGAAAATACGAACAGGCCATGGAACGCCTCCGCGTTAGGGAAAACTGGACGGATGATACAACGGTAACTGATAATTCCACCGGTAATAACGGCCGGAACCCGGATAATAAAAATGAAATCGCGCCGGATAACGGCAACGGCAATAAAGATCATGTGAATAATGGAGATGAGCCGGGCCGGAACGATAAAGAAAACAACGGCCGTAACGGCAACTAACTCTTAAATCACAAAGACTTAAACATATAGTCGCCTTTTGAGCGGTATCCGGCTTCGCTGCGGTAATATTCCTTAGCGCCGGTGCCGCTCAAAATATATATGTCCCCCGCCTTAAACTCGTCGCGGGCAATCCGTTCCGCTTCACGCAATAACGCTTTTCCCAGCCCCCGGTGCTGCGCCGCTTTAGTCCTCTGTTCGGAGAGCGGCACTTCCGGCCCGAAGACGTGCAGCTCCCGGATAATCGCCTGCATACCCTCCGGCTGAATCCTTAACCGCAATAACCCGAACAGTGTTCCGTTATCATCCTCGAAGGTGAGAAAGACCTCTTTTCCGCCGGCGGCGGTATAGTCCATGCGCGCCGGATGCGGCTCCCCGATTTCCCGGCCATCTTTAGCGCGGTGGCCGTATTCGCGGCAGCGCGTGCACCGGCATTCTTTGCCTTCCTGCCGCATCCGGTCCCTGACGATATCTCTTAATGAGTCCTTCAGCCCGGCAACGATGAATTTGGACGGTATATCACGCAGGACGCGGGAAATCCTGACGTACTCCGGCACCAGCGCCTTGATATCCATGATAAGGTTAAGCATCGTTTCATTATCATACGGCTGGTAGCGGCCGTCCCGGTACCACTTTTCCAGTTCCGTATTCTGCACCACCATCGTCGGATATAGCTTCAGTCCGTCCGGGCGGAACCGTTCATCTTCAAAGAGCATTCTGGACATCGCCAGGTCTTTTTCCGGCGTCGCGCCGGGCAGTCCCGGCATCCAGTGGTAATAAACCTTAAAACCGTGCTCGCGCAGGCGGGCGGTAGCTTCCACCACCTCTTTTACCCCGTGCCCCCGCCGCACCAGGCGGAAAATCTCATCATCGAGCGTCTGCACGCCTAATTCCACCCGCGTGGTGCCGAATTCCAGCATCCGCTCAATTTCCGCCGGACCGCACCAGTCCGGCCTGGTCTCGATGCAAAGTCCGGTAACGCGATGGCGGGCGGTCTCGTTAAGCTTTTTGGCGTCGTCCAGCGTGACCGACTCTATGCCGTTCATGGCGTCGTAACACGCCTTGACGTAAGCATATTGATAATCCACCGGCTGCGCCAGAAAAGTGCCGCCCATGATAATCAGCTCGATTTTATCCGTGGGATGCCCCATGTCCCCGAACATGCGCAATCTCACCCTCACTTGCCGCCCGGCATCGAAATCGCTGCTCTTCGCCCGCAGCACCGCCGGGCTCTCCGGCGTATAGCTCTGGGGGGCATCCGGGTAGGTTGGGCAATAGAGACACTTGCCGGGGCAGCTTACCGGTGCGGTCATCACCGCCAGCGGCGTTACCCCGGATATCGTTCTCGTGGATTTTCTCGTCTTGACCATATCGTTTTAACCGGCTATATTTAGTTTAGCAGATAAAAGCTTATGTCAACAACGTATTAACAGGAGCATCAAAGAGGGTCGAAGCCCCTCTTAAAAAATACCCTCCCCTTCCCCTCGAGGGGAAGGGGATAAAGGGGTTAGGGTGATTCAAGACACTTTCGACCGTATCGCGGAAAGCTGGTATAACTTCAGACACCGCACCATCTTCCAGGCGGAACTGGATAATCTGGCGCGGCGCTGGCAAAAAGGCAGGCTGCTTAATGTTGGCTGCGCCCACGGGCCGGATTTCCCGCCATTCGCCCGGGGCTTCGAGCTTTACGGCATCGATATTTCCCCAAAAATGATTGAGCTGGCAAAGAAATACGCGGAGAAATTTAAGTTCAGCGTCGACTTAAAGCAGGCGGACGCCCGCCAATTGCCTTATAATGACGGGTTCTTCGACTTTGCGATTGCGGTGGCTTCTCTGCATCATATCGAGGGTGAAGCGGAAAGGCTCAAAGCTTTAGTTGAGCTTAAGCGGGTA
>DAOUGB010000060.1:0-55671 GCA_034429595.1 Dehalococcoidales bacterium | reverse complement strand
CCGCCGGTGATCAAAGACCTGGACGCCTTTATGGGGAAATTGGCGGAGGGGATTCCGCTGGGAAGAGAAGGCACGGTGGAAGATATCGCCTCCGCCGCCCTGTTCCTGGCCTCCGACGAATCATCCTACGTTACCGGGGACAGCATCCGCGTAGGCGGCGGCATGCCTAACCATTAATAACTAAGCCGTGAAAAACAGCAAAATCACGTTCCGGTATCTTAAGAACTACGGGAGATTGATAAGTAATGTCAGAAGGCAAATACAGTAAATATGTCATTAAAGCACCCACCCTTAAAGGGGACTTTCCGCCCCTGGCGCAGCGCATGGTCTATGACGGCCTGACCGGAGGCGGCACAGGCAATGTAGGCATCCGGTATTCTTACTTTTACGGGCCGCCTTTCCAGTTCGAGGTGCCGCATAAACATGATTATGACCAGTTTCTTTGCTTCCTGGGCACGCCGGAGGATGTAAGAGTCTTCGATGCCGAGGTGGAGATATGGCTGGGTGATGAAAGAGAAAAACACACCATGACCGAATCCACCATCGTCCATGTACCGGCGGGTTTGCTCCACTGCCCGATGAACTATGTGCGTATCAGCAAGCCCATCATGCTGATAAATATTACGTTGGGCGGAGAATACATCAAAAAGGGCTCCGGCGGCGAGTTGCTGCCGTGGCGGCCCGACGATATGAAGAAACCCAAGAAGAAATAAAGATGAGCATCCGGGAAATACTAAAAGAGCCTTGGTTGAGTGATAGGAGGTGACCAGTATGTAGTAATATCCTCCAGGGGAATCTGCAAGAGTAAAAGGAGAGGAATTAATGAAAAAAATAATATGGGTAATTTTAACCATTGTGCTGCTAAGTTCTCTGGCCCTTTTTGGCTGTAACGGAGGAGAGGAGACAAAAACGACATCTCCAGCCACAACGGCAGCAACACCACAATCCGGCGGTACCTTAAAAATCATCTATTACGCCATACCTGCCGGACCCTACGGACTGCCCGGAGAAGGGTTTGGGCCTCTTAGCATGGTTCAGCAATTTTGCATGGAACCATTAATCTATGAAAATCTGGACGGTACCTTCAGCCCCTGCCTGGCGACAGATTGGAAGATTGCCGATGATCAAACTTCAGTCACCTTTACTTTACGGCAAGGCGTCAAATTCAGCGATGGCAGTGACTTTAATGCCGAAGCAGTCAAATGGAACTTTGAAAGAGTTCTGGCGGCAATGAGGGCCCCGGCCTGGAAATCGATAGATGTCGTTGATACCTATACCGTTAGAATCAACCTTAACTACTACCAGAACACAGTTTTAGTAGACTTCGCCAGCAACCGCATTGTTTCACCCGCCTCTTTAACCACACATGATGAGGAATGGATGCGCTGGAATATGATAGGAACCGGGCCTTTTATACAGATAAGTATGGCTAATGACGTGGGCGGGGTATTTGAGAAAAACCCGAATTACTGGCAGCCGGGCAAGCCTTATCTGGATAAGATAGAAATTTCCTCCGTCCCCGACCCGATGAGCGAAGTTGCAGCGATGAAAGCCGGACAAGGCGATGTCCTGTTTACCGGCGGTGCCGATTCCAGAGCCGCCG
This sequence comes from Dehalococcoidales bacterium, assembly GCA_034429595.1. Classification (GTDB taxonomy): domain Bacteria; phylum Chloroflexota; class Dehalococcoidia; order Dehalococcoidales; family RBG-16-60-22; genus RBG-13-51-18. The sequence goes on along the minus strand of DAOUGB010000060.1, from coordinate 54,068 downwards.
ACCTCAAGGAAGCTGGATTTGATATTTATACCATGAATGCCGGCGTACTATGTCTCTTCCCGGATAGCGCCAATCCTGATTCCCCCTGGTCCAACAAACTGGTCAGGGAAGCCGCCGAATACGCTATTGATAAAGAGAAAATTGCCGAACAGCAGGGTTACGGACTCTGGGATGCCGCCTATCAAATCATTCACCCCGGAATCCCCTCTTACGACAGCAGCATCCCCGGGCGCAAGTATGATGTCGAAAAAGCTAAACAACTGCTGGCCGAAGCAGGGTATCCGGACGGGTTCGATACTGTCCTGGTTACCTATGCCATGGACACGGGCATGAAAGATATTGCCACGGCGGTACTGGGATACTGGGCAGCCGTAGGCATCCGGGCTGAACTGGAACTGCCGGAAGGCTCGGCTTATATTGCCGCCTATACCAACGGCACATGGGAAAACAAAATCATCCATGAAGCTGTAGCGCGTTTCTCCGGCAACTACCTCGGCTCCCTGACTTACTACTTCGCACCGCCGGACAGCGGATTTATCATGCGCTACCAGAGCTGCGCACGGCCGGATGGCTACAAAGAAGCTTTTGATAAAGCACGATACACCATGGAACTGGACCCGGCCAATATACAGGCTATTTCCAGACTTTTCTATGATAATGCTACGGTAATTCCTACGGCAGTCAACGTTCTGGCCTTTATCGCCGCCGATTACGTCCATGATGCTGATTTCCTGAATCAGGGCAGCAGCTATGGTGCGATGAGACCGGAAAATATCTGGATTAGCAAATAAAAATAATGGAGCAATAGAACTTTTAATCGGGCTGGGTCATCACGCCCAGCCCGATTACCCCGATAAGTATGGAGGATAAGTTGTTCAATATTGGAGTATATCAATGGTAACCTACCTTGTCCGCAGGTTATTACAGGGCATCTTGATCCTCTTTCTGGTTACCATACTGGTTTTCCTGGCGATGCAGATGATGCCCGGCGACCCGATCACGCTGATCACCAGCCAGCAACAAAACAGGGTCTACACCGAAGAAGAAATCCAAGAATTAAAACATGAGTATTACCTGGACCGGTCTTTACCGGTGCAATACTGGCATTGGGTTACACAAACATTTAAAGGCGATCTGGGAACATCTATTATCAATAAAACCAACGTGAGGGAGGAAATAGCCAGAAGGATACCGGTGACCTTTCACCTGGGGATGCTGGCTTTTATCCTCGGCTTCGTTATCGGCATACCGGCGGGTATAATCTGCGCCATCCGGCGCGGCCGGTGGATAGATACGGTAGTGACCTTCTTTTCCAATATCGGCATCACCATACCCACTTTCTGGCTGGGTATTTTACTGGTATATGTCTTCGCCCTCTGGCTCACGTGGCTGCCGGTATTCGGCTACACGTCACCTTTAGACGACTTCTGGATGAGCACCAAACAAATAATCATGCCGGTTATCTGTCTGGCGGTGTTCCCCATCGCATCTACCGCCCGGCAGACGCGCTCCAGCATGCTGGAGGTCACACAGCAGGACTACGTGCGGACGGCATGGGCCAAAGGTTTAAGAGAACGCACCGTCATTATCCGGCATACCCTGAAAAACAGCCTTATTCCCGTCCTGACATTAGCGGGCATGGGTGTAGCCTCCATATTCGGGGGCTCGGTACTGGTCGAACAGGTATTCGCGATTCCCGGGATGGGCAGATTGGCTATTAATTCAATTATGAACCAGGATTACCCCTACGTGCAGGCGGTTACCTTGATTACCGCTTTTATCGTAGTTATTTCAAATTTGATTGTCGATATCGCTTACGGGTGGCTCGACCCCAGGATACGTTACAGATAAGGAGAACCGAGGTATGACAGGAGAATCCTCTAGTCAATTGAATATCCTGGAAAGCCCGCCGCGCGTCAGTGGATTCCGCCGCTTTCTACGAGTGTTCCTGGGCCGCGGTTTGGTGAAATTCGGCATAGTGGTATTGATACTCTTCTTTATCACCGCCGCCTTTGCGCCATGGCTGGTGCCTTACGACCCTTATCTGCAGGACGTGGGGCCGGCGCTGTCCAAACCATCCTGGGATCACTTGATGGGCACCGACCTGCAGGGCAGAGATTCTTTCAGCCGCCTTATTTATGGCAGCCGGACTTCACTGGCGGTAGGGGTTATCGCGCTGGGGATCGCGGCTGTGGTCGGGGTGTTTCTGGGGTTACTCGCAGGCTACTTCGGCGGCGCAACGTACGCCATAATCATGAGATTTATGGATACCTTGATGGCGTTCCCGATGATATTGCTGGCGCTGGTGGTGGCGGCCATGCTGGGCGGGGGACTGAATAACGTGATGATAGCGCTCGGCGTTGCCCTGTTGCCGGGGTTCGCCCGGCTGATGTGCGGCCAGGTGCTTTCCATTAAAGAGAACGAGTATGTCCTGGCTGAAAAGTCTTTAGGTTCAGGCCATTTGAGAATTATGCTGCTCCATGTTTTGCCCAACTGCATGCCTACGATGATCGTGATGATTACGATGATGATGGGCACGGCTATCCTGGCGGAAGCCGGTTTAAGCTACCTGGGAATCGGCGTGGAGGTACCTAAAGCCGCCTGGGGAAGCATGGTCAACGACGGCTACCGTTATTTATTACGCAATCCGGTTCTTTCTATCGCGCCCGGAATTGCTATAATGTTGGTAGCCTTCAGTTTCAATATGGTTGGCGACGGATTAAGGGACGCGCTTGACCCGCGTTTGAGGGGTGCGCTATAACACTCAAGGTCAAAGTTGAACAATAAAGGAGACGGAGATGGATTTAGGTTTAAAAGGCAAGGTAGCGCTAGTTACCGGCGCAGGCAGCCAGACAGGCTTCGGGAAAGGGATTGCTTTACAGCTGGCCAAAGAAGGCTGTGACGTCATCGTTATGGATAAAGACGGTGAAGGCGCCAGGAAGACTGCGGCGGAAATAGAGGCCATGGGCAATAAAGCGATGGCTTTAGCCGTGGATATCACCAAGAGCGCCGAGGTCAACAAGGCGGTAAAAACCGCCTTGGATAAATTCAAGAAAATAGATATACTAGTCAATAACGCCGGGCAATCGACACCGCCCAAGGCTTTTGTGGATAAGACGGAAGAAGAATGGGAGCCGGATATCAATATCAACCTGAAATCAGTATTAATCGTTACCAAAGCGGTCCTGCCGCAGATGATAGAACGCAAATACGGCAAGATTATCAACACATCGTCAGGTGTCGGCACGATGGGACTGGCGAATTCCAGCATTTACAGCGCGGCCAAAGCCGGCGTCCAGGCTTTCACCAAAGCCCTGGCCAAAGAAGTGATCGGCAAGGGCATCAATGTCAACAGCGTCAGCCCCGGCCTAGGCGATACGGGCTTCCTGCGCTCCAGCAACGTCATCAAGACCGCGGAGACGCCGCCGGAATTTGCCAAACATGTCTCGATGGATATTCCGGTGGGCAGGATGACCACGCCGCAGGACATCGGCTATATGACGGCATTCTTAGCATCGGATGTTTCCGCCGATATCGTCGGGCAGGTAATCGATGTTGACGGCGGCAAGATAATCAAGTTTTAAATATTAAGAGTTAATATAAAGATTAAACAAGGAGGAAGTAAATGGAACTCGGTTTAAAAGGTAAAATTGCACTCGTCACCGGCGCCGGCAGCCAGATAGGCTTCGGCAAGGCAATAGCTCTGCAGCTGGCTAAAGAAGGCTGCGATGTTGTTGTGAGCGACCTTGACCTCGAGGGAGCCAAGAAAACATCCGCCGAAGTTGAAAAACTGGGGCAAAAATCAATGGCTATCAAAAGCGATGCCACTAAAATTGCCGATTGGGAAGCCATGGTGAAACAAATAATGGACAAGTTCGGCAGGATAGATATCCTGGTCAACAACGCCGGCGGCTGCACACCACCCCAACCCTTCCTTAAGATGAATGAAAAGGACTATGAATTCGATATTAACGTGAACCTGACAAGCACCCGCCACGGCATGAAAGTGGTCCTGCCGATAATGATAAAACAGCATTATGGCAAGATTGTTAACATTACATCCGGAGCCGGAATCACCGGCGGCATGTTCACCGCCAACTACTCGGCGGCTAAAGGGGGTATTATCGCTATCAGCAAGTGCGTCGCCAATGAAGCCGCCCCGGAAAATATTAATATCAACTGCGTTTCACCCGGCGTGTCCAATACCGGCTTCGCCAAGAACGCACCTCCCGGCATGATTGACAACTTCCATAAAACCGTGCCTTTAAGGAGACTCACCACCCCGCAGGACATCGCCAACGCCGTCACGTTCCTGGCTTCTGAAGCCGCCAGCGATATCACAGGGCAGGTGCTTCCAGTATCCGGCGGGCCAAACCCGTAATAGGTTAAGCATTCAAAATTCTGTTAACTAAAAAGCCATCACTCCTCCCCGGGAAGGCTGGGTTCAGCTATTCCGGGGAGGATGGACGGGTGGCGGATTACAGGAAATAATTACCCTTTCTCCGTCCGGGAACAGGAAAGGTATAGCATTAATAAAAAAACGATGTATTTAAAGACTCTGGAAAGGAGTGAATGATGGATATTAAAGAACTGGAAGCCAAAGTCCAATACCTGGAGAAAAGGCTGCAAACACTGGAAGACACCGAGGAAATAAAAAAACTGCAGAGGGCCTACGGCTATTACCTGGAGCACTGGATGGCCGAGGATATCATCGACTGCTTTGCCGACGGGCCGGACACCGAGCTGCTGGTGGCCGCGGGGCATTACGTGGGGAAGGAAAGCATCCGCGACTTTTTCCATCACGGCAAGAAGGGTATCGAGGTGAGGAAGGCGGAAAACAAGGAGTTCATGCACCAGGTCATGCAGCTTTCCGGCGTCGTGCATGTAGCTGAAGACGGCAAGACAGCCAAAGGGCGCTGGTACGGGTTCGGGGCCAACGCTTTCCCCGCCCCGGATAACAAAATCAACCCCGGCTGGATGAACGGCGTTTATGAGGTGGACTATATCAAGCAGAACGGTAAATGGCGCATGCACAAAGTCCACTGGTGCATGACTTTCCACGCGCCGTGGCGCACGAGCTTCGTGCCGGTAGAAAGGATAATCGACCAGACAATCGACCGGCCTTACAAACGCAATCCTGAACTAAAGCCTGAAGGCGCGCCGGAAGAAACGCTCTGGCCATCCGGTTTTATCTGCCCCTTCCACTTCGACCACCCGGCCACAGGCCGAAAAGCGCTGAAGTAGAAAACGGTACGCGACCTAACACAAAAAAGGAGCCTAAAGATGGATGCGAAAGCTCTGGAAGCAACGGTACGATCTTTGCAGGCGGAAATAAATACCCTGAAAAAACAGGTCACGGTTTTAAATGACATCGAGGAGATAAAAAAGCTACAGCGGGCTTACGGCTATTACCTGGAGAACTGGATGACCGATGAAGTGGTCGACCTGTTTGCTGACAGGACGGACACGGTATTGCTGGTGCACGCCGGCCGGTTCAACGGCAAAGCAGGGGTCAAGCGATTTTTCAAGGCCAGAGGCGCCGACCGCGGCCACCGGAGGCCCGGTTTCTTCCACCAGGTCATGCAGCTTTCCCCGGTTATCGATGTAGCGCCGGACGGCCAGACCGCCAAGGGCCGCTGGTACGGCTTCGGGGCTAACGCGACACCGGTGGGAGACAAGGTATTCCAGGGCTGGATGAACGGCGTGTACGAAAACGAATATATTAAAGAGAACGGCACGTGGAAGATATGGAAACTGGGCTGGTACATGTATTTCTTCGCGCCATACGTAAAGGGCTGGGTGGATTGGGATAAGCAGATAGATAAAAATTTCCAGCACCAGCCGCCCCAATTACCGACAGACGGAGATGCGCCGGATACTTTTTACCCGGCACCGTTTATCTGCCCCCTGCACTTCAACCACCCGGTAACGCACGAGCCGACGCCTGTTTATAACCCATAACCAAGTGTTATACATCATAAAAGTTTAAAAAGTAGTACCGCCCGAAAAGGCGGTACTACTTTTTAGCCGTAAAATGCTATAATAAACGCAAAATATCGTTAATAAGGGGGAAAAGTAATGACTGATAAGGGGATATTTGACCTTTCCGGTAAGGTAGCTCTTATTACCGGCGGTAGTCGCGGTATCGGCCGGGCATTCGCTGAAGCTGTTGCTGCATTCGGGGCAGATGTCGCCATCGCTGCTCGCGACCAGGGAAAGATCGATGAAACGCTGGGTATACTGGCCAAGTATAAAGTTAAGACTTTGGGAATATCCGCCGATATGGTCAAGGAAGAAGATATCAAGAGAATGGTCGATGAGACGGTAAAAAAATTCGGCCGTATAGATATCCTTTTCAACAATGCCGGCATTGCCCGGCCTCAACGTCCGATACATGAGGAAGTTATTGCCGACTTCGATATCATCATTAACACCAACCTTAGGGGGCCTTTCCTGGTATTAAAATATGTCCTGCCCGTTATGATAAAACAGAACAAGGGGGCAATCATCAATACCTCGTCTACGGCCGGTATCAGAGCGGAATTCCCGGAAATCGCTCCGGTGGCTTACTGCGCGGCCAAAGCAGGAATTAACATTATGACCCAGGTTGCCGCCATTGAGTATGCCAAATACAATATCCGGGTAAATTGTATTGCCCCGGGTATGCATCATTCTGAACTCGGGCACGACAATCCCCGGCCGAACACCCCACCTGACCCGCAGCAAATGTCCGTTATGCAGGAAATGATGAAAAGAACAAATGACGATATCCCGATGAACCGCTTCGCCGAAGCTGATGAGTTGGCTGGTTTAGCCGTACTCCTGGCTTCTGATGCTTCCAGCTACATCACCGGCCAAATTATTGCCCAGGATGGAGGACGGTCAGCCAAGCACTAGGATTTCAGCCTTAACTAAAAAGGTCGTTTAGCGGCCGCTCATGGTGAGCCTATCGAACCATACACCCCGACAAGCTCGGGGTGAGCGGATTTTTGAATAATCCTCTACCTCTAAACGACCTTTATTATTGCTTTAAGCTATCGGTTTTATATCTTCCGGACGCTTGAAGCGCAGGCATGACTGGTGCTATCATTAATATTGGGTTTTTACCATCGCTGATGATTAAATATTTCCACCAATTCCTCCCTCCAAAACGACGGCACAAAGCTCCACAAAGAAAATATCGATTCTCTCTGAAAGGGGGATGACATTTTATGCCAGAAACACCCACCAAGGTTGACCTCACCAAATACCGCCGGGAAGAAATTCTTAGAGACGGATACCGCGTATTAGTCAGGCCTGTCGAGAAAAGCGACGTTCCTTTATGGCTCGCTTTCGTTTCACGGTTAAGCCCCAACACCTTATATTACCGCTTCCATTACATACCCAAGCAGATGACGGAAGAAGACGCTATCCGTTACTGTACGGTGGATTATGTAAATTCCTACGCGTGCGTGGCGGAAATCGGGATGGGTAAAGACCGCAAAATAATCGCTATAGCGCGGTACTACCGCCTGCCCAACCAGCGTTCCGCAGAAATAGCATTCGCGATTGAAGACGCCTACCAGAGCATCGGGCTGGGAACAAAGCTCATCGAGGCATTGGTGGACGTGGCCAGGGAAAACGAGATAGAAGTTTTCGAAGCGGATGTCCTCGGCGAGAACCAGCAAATGATGATAGCCTTCCGCGATTACGGCTTCCATGTTTCCAGCCAACTGCAGGACGGCGTCTATCATGTCACCTTCCCTATCAAACAAACGCGCACCGTGGACATGAAAGAGGCCTACCGCGAACGTACGGCGATTGTCGCTTCCCTGCAGCCGATAGTCAACCCGAAATCGGTGGCGATTATCGGAGCGGCCCGGAATGTGGGCACCATCGGCAACCTGCTGATGCGCTGTATCCTGCAAAGCGGCTATACCGGCATCGTCTACCCCGTCAATCCCAATACGGATGCGGTACTTTCCGTGAAATCCTATCCCTCCGTACTGGATATCCCCGGCAAAGTGGATATGGCGATTATCGCCGTTCCGGCGGCTGTCGTCAACAAGGTGGCGGATGAATGCGGACGGAAAGGCGTACGCGCCTTAATCGTTATCTCGGACGGTTTCCGGGAGAGGAACCCTGAAGGCGCGGCGCGGGAGGAGGAATTAAGGAATATCACGCTTAGCTACGGCATGCGGCTGGTAGGCCCCAACTGCATGGGCGTTATCAATACCGACCCGGAAATGAACCTCAATGCCACCTTTTCCCAGGTATATCCCGGCATCGGGAACGTGGCTTTCCTCTCCCAAAGCGGCGCCATGGGCCTGACCATTCTGGAACATGTCAAGACCCTGAACATGGGCCTTTCCACCTTCGTCAGTGTGGGCAACCGCGCCGATGTCTCCTACCACGACTTTCTGCAGTACTGGGAACAGGATGACGCCACCAAAGTCATCCTGCTTTACCTCGAATCTTTCGGCGACCCGGACAAATTTGCCAGAATCGCCCGGCGCGTTTCCACCAAAAAGCCCATCGTGGCGGTTAAAAGCGGCACCACCGCCGCGGGCGCACGGGCGGCATCGTCACATACCGGCGCCCTGGCATCATCCGATGTCGCTTCCAGCATCCTGTTCAAAAACGCCGGCATCATCAGGGTCAATACCGTAGAAGAACTGTTTAACATGGCTACCATGTTATCTACCCAGCCCCTGCCTAAGGGTCGAAGACTGGTTATCGTGACCAACGGCGGCGGCCCGGGCATTATCGCCGCCGATGCTGCCGCCAGTAATAACCTGGTGGTGGAAGAACTATCCGAGGCGACCTGCGCCAAAATCAGGCCGTTTATGAAACGGGGCATCAACATCGGCAACCCCATCGATACTACCGCCGGAGCTACCTCCGATGAGTATGAAGGCATACTTCGGGTGCTGGCCGAGGATGACAGCGTCGATGCCGTGCTGGCTATTTTCGCCCCACCCATCGTCGTCGAAACGAAAGATATGGAAGAAGCCCTCCGGCGTGTGGCGCCAATCTTCTGGCACCAGAAAAAGCCGATTCTCGGCTGTTTTATCGGGCAGAAAGGTTTGAGCGCCCAACTGGGCAAACAGGGCCACTTTATACCGCTTTTTACCTTCCCGGAAGAAGCTATGGTATGTCTTAGGCGTGCGGTGGAATACGGTGAAATGCGCAGCAAACCGCAGGGTAAAATACCGGCAATAAGAGGCTTAAAGAAAGATAAAGCCCACGAACTGATTGACCGGGTCATTAAAAACAGCCAGACCAGAGACGTATGGCTGTCTCCCACCGAGATAGCCGAACTGCTAGCCTGCTACGGTATTCAAACGGCACAAATAGGCGTTGCCGCAACAGCCGCCGAGGCCAAGGAAGCCGCCGAGAAAATCGGCTTCCCGGTGGCAGTTAAGCTGGAATCGCCGACGATTACGCACAAAACGGATGTCGGCGGCGTCATACTGAACGTTACGTCCAAAGCCGGGGTGGAAGAAGCTTATAATACCATCCGGCAGAACCTGGTAAATCTGGGTAAAGAAAATGAAATGACCGGCGTAGCTATCCAGCAGATGGCCAGCGGCGGTGTCGAGACCATCGTCGGCGTCACGCAGGACCCGTCCTTCGGCCCTTTGATGATGTTCGGCTCCGGCGGTATTTATGCCGAGCTTATCAAAGACGTTACCATGAAAATCCATCCTATTACCGACCAAGATGCCAAAGAAATGATTAACTCTCTAAAAATGAGCAAACTATTCGAGGGCTACCGAGGTTCTCCGCCGAAAGACGTCAAGGCCGTTGAAGATTTATTGTTAAGAGTATCCGCCATGATTGAAGACATACCGGAGATTGCCGAAATGGACTTGAATCCGGTGAATGTCATGTCCAAAGGAGAAGGGTACCGGGTTATCGATGCCAGAATCAAGCTCAAGTAAGGGTAAATCCCCGCAGCCTGCCGGACGACCGACGCCCGGCTATGTCTACGACAAAATTTACCTGGAACATAAAACCGGCGCTCACCCCGAAAGCGAGCACCGTCTGGAAGCTATTATTTCCGATCTCGATTGGAAAGGCATCCGGCAGCAATTAAAAAGAATTCCCGCGCGCCCGGCTACCATGGACGAACTGACCGCGGTGCACCAGGCGCAATATATTTCACGGGTGGAGTCATACGCCCAAAATGGCGGCGGATGGTGGGATGCTGACACAATGATATCCCCGGGTTCATATAAAGCCGCGCTCTACGCCGCCGGCGGGAGTATCGCCGCGGTGGAAGCGGTCATGAAGAAAGAAGTCCCCTGCGCCTACGCGCTCGTCCGTCCGCCGGGGCACCATGCCACCAATAATAACGCCATGGGCTTTTGCCTGTTCAACAATGTTGCCGTGGCCGCCAGCTATGCTTTAAAAAACTATAATCTATCACGCGTGCTGATTATAGATTTCGATGTGCACCACGGTAACGGTACGCAGGAAGCCTTTGCCCATAATCCTTACGTCCTCTATATTTCCACGCACCAGTACCCGCTTTTCCCGGGCACGGGCCACCTCGACGAGGTGAGCCGGGGCCAAGGGAGCCACGGCACCGCCATCAATATCCCTTTGCCGGCCGGCTGCCGGGATGAGGAATACAAGCGCGTCTTCGAGGAGATAGTGATACCGTCCAGCCGCCGGTTTACACCGGAACTGATACTGGTATCTTCCGGCTATGACGGGCACTGGGCGGACGAAATGAGCAATATGCGGCTGACGCTGGACGGATATTATTATATTACCCACGTTATCAAGCAACTAGCCGATGAACTCTGCGGCGGGCGGTACGTTTGCTGCCTGGAGGGCGGCTATAATTTCCAGGTACTGACCAACGCCATAAATTTTACCTTTAACCTCTGGCTGGGAGATAAATACAACGACGACCCCTTCGGGCCGCCGCCTCACGATATCACGCCCCACGGGGTCAACGAGCTAATAGCGGAAGTTAAAAAACGGCACGGCCTTTACTAGAAATAAAAGCAGGAGGAAACCATGTTATCAAAACACAAGGTCTTCCTTTTCATCGCTGTTGCTCTATGCCTGTTGCCGGTCAGCCTGACCGGGTGTCTGGAAAGCATACCCATACCGGAGGAAACGGCGCACCCGGTCGCTGAAGGAGAGACCCTGGTCCAGATATCCACTATCGATGCCATTCTGAACGGATTATATGACGGCGTGATGGATTACGGGGCATTGCAAAAGTACGGCGACTTCGGCATCGGGACTTTTAAAGGGCTGGACGGCGAAATGGCCGCCGTGGACGGCAGGTATTACCAAATCAAAGCGGATGGTGTTGCCTATCCCGTCACGGATGACATGGAGACGCCTTTCGCCTCGGTGACGTTCTTCAGCACCGATGACGAACAGCCGCTGACGGAAGGCATTGACTTTACCCAGCTGCAGACGTTCCTGGATGAAAAGCTGCCTACCGAAAACATTTTCTATGCGATTAAAATCGAAGGCACTTTTGCTTACATGAAGACGCGCAGCGTGCCGGGGCAGGAGAAACCCTACCCTCCGCTGGTCGAAGTGACCGCGCATCAGCCGGTGTTTGAATTTGAAAACGTGGAGGGAACAATCGTCGGGTTCAGGAGCCCGCCTTACGTGGCCGGTGTTAACGTGCCCGGGTACCATCTGCATTTTCTGACGAAAGCAGCCGACGCCGGCGGGCATATCCTAGATTTTACAATACAGCAGGCGGTTGCCTACATTGATTATACGTCCGATTTTCTGATGATTCTGCCGGGAGAGGACAGCGATTTTTACCAGCTGGACCTATCCCAGGATAAACAGGAAGAGCTGGAAAAAGCGGAAAAATAACCCGGACGCAAGTCATTTTCCTATTTTTTTTGAGACATGGCTGCGGATAGCCCCACCGTCTACGGCCTTGACCATGCTGAAAAACAAGCCAGCAAGAGCGTCGTAAAGCATTATTGCAGTATATCTGAACATATTTGCAATATTTCCGGTGAATAACCTAGAATCTCCCTAATATATTGTATGAGGAGGAGTTTTCCCGTGGCTGCAAAGAAATATGAGAAGCTTGTAAATAAACTTAATTATGTCAAGGGGCGCGGGGGCGCCAACGCCAGAGAGCTGGTATTCGTGGGCGGCGATGTGCTGGGTGGTTTCGACCTTAATTTTATCGTGGGGGTTTATGATACCATCGGCGATTGGGCTCCGGACATGGGGGCGCACATCCATCCTTTCGACGAGTGCCTTTTGTTCTTCGGGTATGATGAAAAAGATATGAATTACCTGGGAGCGGATATGGCACTGTCCGTTGGCAAGGAGTATGAGACGCACCGGTTCAGCACACCCATGGTGGCCGCCGCACCCGCCAATATGCCCCACTGCCCGCTGGTCACCGAGAAAGTCTATAAGGACTTCGGGCATTTTCACCTGGCGCTCAATGCCAAGTATTCCGGCACGGGCGTGAAGCAGGAAGGCACCACCAACGGCAAGAAATACGATTATCTTTTTAAAGAAATGAAAGCCAAAAAGGGGCCGGGCGGCGCCAACGCCGTACAGCAGGTTGCTATAGAAGGGAAGGACGTATCCGGGATTGCTATCAACTACATTATGGGGCTCTACAACCAGACCGGCGAATGGTATCCCGGCAAAGGCTCCTGCGTGCACTCCTATGATTCCGTCCTCGTTTTCTTCGGGAATAAAGCCAGCGACCTTTCATACCTCGGCGCGGAAATTTCTATAGAACTGGGCAAGGAACATGAAAAATATACCTTCGATGTGCCTACCGTAGTCTCCCTGCCCAAGGGCATGCCGCACTTACCCATTACCTGCAATAAACTGGAAAAGCCCTACCGGGTTATGCAGGTGGGACTGAACGCCAAATACGATTGTTCCTGGGTTAAATAGAAGACAAATATCCAAGATACAAGATACAAGATACAAATTACACACAATAACTAATAATCAAATTTCAAATACCGGATGTTTGGTTATTGGTTATTGAAGTTTGAGTTTTGTTTGGTTATTGTTTCTTGATTATTGTATCTTGCAGCCATCATCAAGCGCTTACGCCAGCAGTTTTTTCAACTCGAAGAGAGACTGGTAAGCAATTCTGCCGACGATTTGCGTGAGCCTCCCGGAATAGTTCCGCACGATAACATCTTTAGGCTTGGGGCCGACGATGGCGATAAATACCTTGGCAATCTTTTCATCAGCTACCGTCTGCGTCTGACCCTCAATGCCGATGCCGATACTGGCACCCATCTTTTCACGGGCTAAAGAAGCTACGCCCCTGGCTATTTCCGATGTGCCGCCAGCGCCCCACACCAGCCCCAGCGAGAGCTTGGCTTCGTCCGAAGCGGTAAAAAAGCCACCTCTAAAGAAGCGGGCGTTATCCGGGGTACGCGCCAGTATCTGCATGAGTGAGCCATTGGAGAAACTCTCCGCCACCGCCAATGTCAAACCTCGCTTAATCAGCATCTGCCCGACGATAGATTCAAGGGTTTCATTATCCATTCCCCAGATATAGTCCCCCATGATTTTTTTCACTTCCGCTTCATGGCGGGAAATCATATTCTGGGCTTCTTCCACCGTCGCCGCTTTGGCGGTGATGCGCATGTGTATACCGTCGATTTTAGCGTACAGCGCCAGCGTTGGGTTGGCCGATTTTAACAGCGGAGCCAGCTGCTCATCCATCGTGCCTTCCGGCACGCCGAATGTTTTCAAAGTACGTGATAGAATAATCGCCCCCGACCGCCGCTGCAAAGCCGGAGCTACATGGTTATGCCACATGGGCTGCATTTCCCCCGGGGGGCCGGGCATGGCAATGACAATCTTCCCCTCCTTTTCCGCCCACCAGCCGGGGGCGGTGCCGCGAGGGTTGGGAATAGCCTGCGCGGAAGGAATAAGGGACGCCTGCTTGAGATTGTTGGGCGTCATGTCTATACCACGTTCCTTAAAGAACTTTTCCAGGGCGGCTTTTAAACCGGGGTCGACCTCCATTTTTTCTGCAAAAAGCCCGGCGATAACCTCGCGGGTGATATCGCCCTGGGTAGGGCCGAGCCCGCCGGTGGTGATAATAAGGTCAGACCGGCTCCAGGCAAGTTTCAGCGCCCCGAGCATTCTATCATAGTTATCACCGACCGATGACGCGTAAAAAAGGTCGATGCCCAGCCCAGCCAGATGTTGCGCCAGGAACGATGTATTGGCATCTACTATTTCCCCGAGCAGCAGTTCGGTGCCGGTGGATATTATTTCTGCTTTCATGTTTCTCCCTGAAGCCCCCGAAGGAGGGGGTTTTCTTGATTGTACCGTTAAGGCGAGTTAACTGCAAGAAAGAATGCAACCCTACCTCTTTGACACTCCCGCGGAATATGTTAGCAATTTTATCACTATCTCACTATAATAGTACCAAATACAAAAAGCAGTAAAAGCAGGAGGAATTTAATGAGCACCGCGGAACTGGAATTAAAAATCAAAGCCTTGGAGAAAAAGATCAAAGCCCAGGAAAAGAAGATAACAACCCTGGAGGACATCGAGGCGATCAAACGACTCCAGAAAGCGTATAACTACTACGTGGAGCATATGCTGGGTGAAGCTATCATCGATTGCTTTTCCGATAGCAAAGACGTTGTCCTGGACTGGCTGGAGGGCAAATGGCTGGGCAAGGAAGGCGTGAAGAAATACTTCGGGCATATCGGCAGCGGGGAAGGCCCCGCCGGTTTTTCCCACATGCTGATGCCTTCCGGCGGTTTGATAACCCTGGCTAAAGACGGCAAGACCGCCAATGGCCGGTGGTACGGGTTCGGCGGCATTTTAATGTCTGACCGGGGCAAGGTCAACGGAGGCTCTTTGACGTCCGGCATTTACGAGATGGGCTATATCAAAGAGGGCGGGGTATGGAAAATCCTTTCCATAAAATGGGTAATACCTTATAGCGCGAGTATTGAACACTGGAGAATGCCGGAAGACCTGGGGCGGCACTTTATCAAAGGCGGAGGGGCGCCGGGCGGCGCCAACCAGGGGCCTCAACCGCCGATGCCCAAACCGGATATCGAGCTGGACAGGAACGACCTCCGTTATGTTTCCGGCTATATTTTCCCCTTCCACTTCGTCCACCCGGTAACGGGCAAGCCCACCAACGAAGCCAAGCGTAACGCTAAGCTAAAGCCGGTGGATATAGACTAGAATTTTTTTAGGAAACTAATCAAAACTAAATAGTTTCAGTTTTAAGTTTTTAATGTTATGTTAAATAGAAGCTAAATTGGCAGTTTTTATTTTTTACTTTCGGGATTTTCTCATGCAAAATCCCTCTGTCTCTCCCTTTACAAAAGGGAGACATCCCCTCCCAAAAACAAAAAAAGGGCGGGTGTAAAACCCGCCCTTTTCCGTTATCCTAAAAGCCTGTATTTCCTAGTAAGTCCCGTATTCTTTGGCGGCCTGCATATAGACCTTAAAGTTTTCCGGGTTCTTGGTCTCATCGGCGGTACAGCCGCCGGACAGCGTATAGCCGCCGCCGGGGGCGCAGGTCTCGATGAGCTTGCGGCAGCATTCCTTGACCTCTTGGGGCGTGCCGGTCACCATCAGCGAGGCAGGCACGTTACCGGAAATGGCGCACTTGTGGCCGACCAGTTTCTTGGCCCGCGCCATGTCCGTCTGGTCGAACGACCAGGAGACCCAGCCTTTGGGGAAATCGGCGATGTATTCCAGCCGCTCGTTATATTTACCCTCGGCGAAGAGCGAGACCTGGATGCCTTCTTCAATCAAGGTATCGATGTATTTCTTCAGCGTAGGCCAGTAGAACTTCTCGAATTGCTTGCGGGACATGAACGTATCGTCGCCGCGGTGCAGCGGGAACATCATGGAAAAGCCGCCCATCTCGTTTAGCTGGTTGATCGCCTGCGGCACGATAATATCGTAAATCATATCGATGGCTTCCAGGAGCTGCTCCGGCTTGCGGAACATATCGATGGCGATGCCCTGCGTCCCGCGCAAAAAGTCGCCGATGACATCGAAGGGCGCGATGCCCATGCCTCCCCTGCCCGCCGGGAACCCGGCTTCCACCGATTCCATACTGACGGCGGCCAGTTCCTGCTGCCACTGCTCCATCGCCTCGCCGGCCTCGATAAGTTTCTTGAACGAATCCCTCACATCCTGGCGCAGGAACGGCCGCACCGCGACCATCGGCGTACCCAGCATGGTATTAAGCGGCGGGAAATATTGCATACCGTAAGCGGCGCCGGCGGTGCGGGGCGTCAGCACCCGGTAAGCGAAGTCGGACGGGTCTTTTAACAGTAAATCGTACTCGTCGCCTTTCATATACTGTGCTTCTACGTACTGGAACGAATGGGCCTCATCGCCCACGCCATGACCCGGCCAGGCATAATTCTTAAAATCAGCAATGTCCATGACCCGGCCGGAGAAAATCAGGCCCGGCCCCATGAAAGAGTCCATATCCTCATAAAAGTCGTCCATGTATTTTCTCCAGGCGGCTATTAGGGCTTTGGAATCATACATCACTTTTTTGAAGTTGTATCCGGCATAATAGGCGGGGTAATGCCCCGCGGGGAGGCTGACCGGCACCCTATCCGGCTCTTCACAGCGGGATACTTTCACGGCGCGGGTCACCCGTTCATGATAAAGCTGTTTGGCTCTGGCATCGCGGAACTTGATACCGGTGCCCTCGATGTAATCCTTCATCCGTTTATCGCGTTTTTCCTCTTTGGTCATCTTTGCCCATTCTTTTTCCATTGCCATCATCTCCTCCAAAGATTTTAATGATTGTACTTTAACTGCCGTCTCAATGGCAACATTGTTCCGGCGGGATTACCAAAATCACTCTCACCAATACCTCCCCTAAAACAGGGTAAAAATTCCAGACCGGGTTCAGCCATCGGGCTGAAGCCTTCACTGGAATGACAAGGTAAAAAGAACTTAAGCATAAGGCATAATGAAATTAAGATAAGTAGAAATATTTTGACGCAGCTACATCTCTTCTGCTAAGTTGTTATATAATTCTTTGGGTTACGGGTAACAGGAGCAAAATGGAATCACTTAATGTACTGGTGGTAACGCCGTCTTTCGATAAATCTCTTCCGCACGCCGATGACGAGGTAATGAACCGTATCCGCGCCGTCAGCCCCGATATCAAGGTAAAGGACGGCTCGATGCTGGTCATGGCGGAATTCCGCGGCGATAATTCACAAAAAGCGGAACTGGATGACCTGCTGGCGGAAACGGACGTGCTCTTCGGGTTTATACCGCCGCAGAACATCACCGCGCGGGCGCCGAAACTCAAATGGTTCCAGGCAACCTCCGCCGGAGTGGACCGCCACCGGGACACGGAAATCTGGAAAAGTAAAGTGATAATTACCGGCGTCAGCGGTATTCACGCCACACCCATCGGCGAGTTCGTTATGGGGCTGATGCTGATGTTCGTCAAGCAAACGCCTTTGAGCTTTAAAATGATGCAGACGCACCGGTGGGAACGCTACGCTCCGGGCACGCTGCGCGGCAAAACGGGCGGCATCGTTGGAGTAGGGCACATCGGACGGGAGGTGGCGCGGCTCTCCAAAGCGTTCGGTATGAGAGTCATCGCCACGCGGCGGTCTACCAGGAAAGAGGGCAAAGCGAGATATGTCGACCTGCTTTTGCCCACAAGCCGCATGAAGGAAATGCTGAAGGCGAGCGATTACGTGGTGCTGTGCTGCCCGCTGACACCGGAAACAAGGCACATTATCGGGGAGGCGGAGCTAAAGGCGATGAAGCCGACTGCCTATATCATCAACATCGGGCGGGGCGACCTTATTGCTGAAGAAGCTTTAATACGCGCGCTGGATGAAAAACGCATCGCCGGGGCGGGGCTGGACGTTACCGCCATCGAACCCCTCCCGCCGGAAAGCTGGCTATGGGGGCGCGAGAACGTGGTATTGAGTCCCCATGTTTCCGGAGGCATGGAGGACTATATGGTGCGCGCCGCCGACCTTTTTGCGGATAACCTGCGGCGCTACCTGGCAGGCAAAAAACTGCGTAATATTATCAACCGGAAAAGGGGCTACTAAAAAATCCATTTTATACCGCCGCTATGGTTCGATAGGCTCACCATGAGCGGCTTTAATTAAATATTAAATATCATAACTCCACTCACCCTAAGCTTACCGAAGGGTGAGCGCGGTTAAGGAGGGAAATATGGCAATGACACTGGCAGAACTGGAAGCGGAAGTAAAAAGTTTAAAACAGCAGGTTGCCGATGGAGCGTGGGCGAGGGATTATATCGAAATATGGAAGGTCCAATCCCTTTATTCCCACCTGTATTACATCGGCAGGATGTCAGAGATCCCCGGTCTCTTCGCCAAGAAAACTCCGGGAGTCAACCTGGAGATAGAAGACAGCGGCGTATACGAGGGCATCGAAAGCGTCACCCGGTTCTGGAATTCCGTCTTCAGCGATAAGAAATTCAGGTCGCCGGGACACCTTGCCATCCACATGACAGTCAACCCGCTTATCGAGATAAATAACGCCGGTACTAAAGCGAAAGGCGTGTGGCATTCTCACGGGTTTGCTTCCATGGGCATGGGCGGCAGCCCCCGCCAGTTCCTCTGCCTGGGCAAATATGATATGGAATACGTTAAAGAGGACGGAGCGTGGAAAATCCTGAAATTCGCCTACAGAATAGCGTTCATGTGTCCTTATGAAAAAGGCTGGGTGGATGAGCCTATCGGCGGAAGTATCGCCGGGTCGCCGGAAAACAAACCGGATAAACCCACTACTCAATTTATGCCGTACAGCCGGCACCGGATAAATGTCTTTGACCCGCCGCCCCCGGAACCGTATAACGATTAAACCATTAAGTACCGGATGGGTTACCAGTAATCGACCGGAGTGTGACGGAGAATCTAATTAATTGGAATACTGTTTGACCGTGCCATCCGCCGTAAAGCTATATTTGTAGCCGGAAGTAAAGTAGCTCTCTTTTCCACCGGCAAGATAATCTGTTAAAAACAGTGGTTCAGCGTCCGCGGTACGGACCTGCCTTAAATCGGTTACAGGCCCGATAGGTTCCAGCGCGCCGCGGGGACTTTCCCGCAGCATCTCCATGACAGCAGTCTGAATCTTAAGAAACTCCGTTTCCCTTTCCTCTACTTCAGACTGGTATATCATCTGTCCGGCGTGGGGGATGGCTACCGCGGCAAGAGCCCCGATTATCCCCAGCACTACGAAAATCCCGATGATAAGTCCAGCTACTTGCCTGTGCTGCATGTCTCCAATCTGCGCCTCTTGAAAAGACTCCATTTTCTAGCACGTCCTAGTACTAATGTAATGGTTCTAAGAGCCGATAACATCTGGGAAAATTGTTAATTATAATAAGGGTTATCCACCAATTTTTATAACAGCTTTAACAATGGGAGATAACCCTTAAGTAAAATAAATGTTTTATTGGTTTTCAACTTCAGACCGGGTATATTATGCTGTGATTGTCTAGCAAAATGTAAAAATGGTTAAAAGAGTATTAGTTTTTAATGGCTCAAAGTCTGTTTCTGTTATACCGGGACTACTTGCCAGCGCAGGCTATGAGGTAACCGAAGTATTCGAGGCCGAAAACGGCTTAAGCCGGCTTGACTCCCATTTACATGATCTGATAGTCACGCTGGAAAGTGCCGATGCGGAAAGCTGGGTGCTTTGCCGTAAAATCCGCAGTATAACAAACTCCCCTATTATTGTCATCAGTTCCGGCGCCAGTACTGAAAATTGCGTCAAAGCTATCAACGCCGGGGCTGATTTCTTTATTAGAAAACCTTTTGGCCCGATGGAGTTAATGGCTAGAATCAATGCGCTCTTTCAGCGCATGCCTTCCCGGCAACCTGTTCCTCTTGTTTCATAGTTCCCAGAGCAAAATAGATTTACCGGTATCAGAAATACATAAGGATTTATATTTTATGTATACTAAAGTTGTTGTTCCGCTGGATTGCTCACCTCTCGCGGAAGTAGCTTTACCTTACGCTGAAGAAATAGCGGGAAAAATGGGTTCGGATATCATCCTGCTTACGGTCCTATCTTCAGAAGAATCAACGGAAATACAAAATCACCTTGCTTATTCAAAAAAAATGGTGAGTGCCACCAGGCTTCAGGTAAAAAAATATCTTGAAGACTCGATTGAACCTAATATCAGCATCGGAACAGCTACGCGTACCGGTAACGCCGCCGAGGGTATCCTGGATTACGCGGATAAAGGGTATCCCTGCCTGATTGTCATGGCGACTCACGGGCGCTCCGGCCTCTCACGCTGGGCAGTGGGCAGCGTGGCGGACAAAGTCGTCAGGGCTACCTCAAAACAACCGCTACTGCTGGTACGGGCTAAGGGTGCCCACCCGGATGTGCGGGCAAAACGCATCCTGAAAAAAGCCATTGTGCCGCTGGACGGCTCATCTGCCAGTGAATCGGTCCTGCCTTACATCGGAGAAATCGCACGCAATCTGGAAATGGACATTACGCTTCTCCGGGTAATATCCAAGAAGGAAAATAATTTTACCGCCGTGGAAAATTATCTCCGCGGCTGGTGCCAACGCCTGGCAGAAGAGGGCGTTCCCGCCGGCTATGAGGTTAGAATAGGCTCCGCCGCCGAACAGATAATCAATTATGCCGATGAAACTGCCACCGACCTTATCGCTATGACTACCCACGGCCAAACATCGATTAATCTATGGTCGTTGGGCAGCGTAGCCCAGAAAATTCTGCTCGACGGCAATTCTCCGCTGTTCCTGGTAAAAGCCTAAGTCAGGGCGGCAGTTTCTCAATCTTATTTCACTATTTCCCGCTCGATGCGAACTTGCCTATTTTCCCTCACTTTGCTATTTTGATAATAGCGGTACCATACTAAAATACTCACACCTTGAACATGGATGAGACACTGATTATCAAACGGCTGGTAGTAGGTTCGCTGTCAGCTAACTGTTTTATTGTCGGCGCGGAAAGCTCCGGGGAAGGTATTGTCATCGACCCCGGCGGCAACGGCGTGGAAATTTCCCGGGCTATTGATGATTCCGGACTGGATATCAAGCTAATTATCCTGACGCACGGGCATTCCGACCATATAGCCGCCCTGTATGACATTCAGGAAAGAACCAGCGCCGAAGTAGCCATACACGCCTCCGATGCTGATTTTCTGGAAGGACACGGCTCTTACAGCTCACAGTTCGGCATTTCTTACAAGACACCTCACCCGCCCGACCGGCTGCTGCATGAAGGTGATACCCTGGGCATAAGCGGTTTAAATTTAAAAGTAATCCACACCCCGGGGCATACCCCCGGCAGCATTTCTCTTTTCACGCCGGGTAAGGTCTTTACCGGAGATACACTGTTCCGGCGCGGTATAGGCACCACATTGATGCCCGGCAGCAGCCGCAGTCAGCTAATCAACAGCATCCACACAAAATTAATGGTGTTGCCGGATGACACTATTATCTATCCGGGCCATGGGCGTCAAACGACCATCGGCGTGGAACGCCGGGATAATCCTTATGTTACCGGCAAGCGGCAAAACAGCTACTGGTGATGCCCCATCACAAAATCTGTGACTTCGGTCTTAATTCCATTATTTTTCTTATTTACTTTTTTTATTTCTGTGACTTTTTTGTGTTATTTTTATGGTATTTTGTGATATGACTGTTAACTTACGAGAATATAGTTAATATAGAACAACCGTTAAGAAGGTTAACTAAATGAAACGTATTAGTGATGATATCAGTAAAAACGGCATTAAACCTATCAAGATCATCCACACTAAGGAGGAACCAGTGACTATTATAGATAATTATTACCCGCAATATCTCACTACCGGTGCGGTGGCCAGGCATTGCGGTGTAAGTAAAGTGACCGTATTGAGATGGATTGAAAAAGGCAACCTGATTTCTTTCAGGCTGCCCGGCGGCCAGAACCGCATACACAGAGATGATTTTTATACGTTCGCTATCAAGCACAAGATACCTTTAAGAAACGGCGATAAAGGATAGCAACGCCGCGCCTAACAGATATCTGAATTAAGCCTACTTTCAACCGCCTCCTCAATCATTGACCGGCTTTCCGAGTATTGATTTACTTAGGAAAGCCGGTCATTTTATTGTTCCTTCTGTTTTTCCGCTCTTGTTACCTTGATTATCACAGTTTGTCCAATATCAGTATATCTCTAATTATAAATATTTTTGCCGTTAAAAACGTTTCTTGTGATTAATCTGTGAACATTTTTTGTATTAATGTGACATTTCTGTGACAATTGACACATATACTACAAACATAACAAATACACCTAGCGCCGTAAACGCCAACAAACCGGACAACTGGCAACTAAACCTGAATAATCAAAACCAGGAGATTAGTATGGAGAGAACGCCAAGGAAGCAGATTCCGGAATGCATCTCCGTTGGCTTTATTGCCAGGCGCTGCGGTGTCAGTAACACTACCGTACTCCGCTGGATAAACACCGGACAACTTCCCGCTTTCAGATTACCCGGAGGGCATTTCCGGGTTGAAAGAGAGAATTTCTCTGTTTTCCTGACGAGATATAACATGCCCTCTGATATCAAAACGTCAGGAAGCCATCCTTAAGCCGCAGAAATTGATTCTGCAGCCGAAAACAGGAGGGAAACTATGGTGTGATGATAAAAACCACGGCAGGAATTCAATACTCCAAGAACTAAAAACATTAACGGTAAATTATTTACAAAGGGGTAACGCAATGCGGAGGATTATAAAAAATTTCAATAACGGTATCAAAGGCTTTACCCTGGTGGAACTACTCATCGTCGTCGCTATTCTGGGTGTATTGGCAGCGATAGTATTGCCTAACGTTATCGGGCTGGCCGATGAGGGACAAGTCGAGGCGGCTAAAGCAGAACTCGTAATTGTGCAAACTGCCATGGATTTGATGATGGCCAAGACCCACATCACTACCGTGACAGCTACGTCAGCAACCAACGATATGTCCGCCTTCCCTACCGGTAATGCGCTATATCCCACTTACTTAAGGACCCAGACAACCAAGGGTACCTATTCCTGTTCTACTACCGGTCTGGTCACCCAGGTAACTACCGGATACTAGCCGCAATAAAAGCGATGGGGAAAACCGGCGATATTTAAAGCCCGGGTAAGGTTGATTACTTAAAAACACATCTCTAATAGGCAGGCGCCAGGAGAAATTGTATGGCCACAAGGGTATCTCTAATAAAAAAGTGGGGAGATAATATCTACCAGATTGTTGCCGTTTGTATCCGGTGGATAACCGAGCCATCGGCCAGCATCGAGCAAAAACAACGCCGGCGTATCCGGTTACTTTCAGTATTTCTGCTGATAATGACTCTCAATACGCTGATAGCTTCAATCATTTTAAAAAATATCGGCGGTAATACGTGGGTAGTTATGGCCGTAACTTCCGCGGTCTTACTTTTTGGCTACTTTCTCAACCGCACGAGGTACTACCGGGTGGCATTGGTGCTCGCATTGATTATCCCGGCCGTTCCTCCGTCCATTATCGCCATCGCTAAACCGCCGGAGATTAACCTGACAGCAGAATTAATGTGGCTATCCCTACCCTTGCTGATTGCCAGTCTGATGCTCAATGTGCGGCAAATAATTATCCTGACATTATCGTATATCGCTCTTATTATCCTACTCAATTCCTTTGGCTTTCTGGGAATTGAAACCCTGGCGCCGCTGCTGGGATTTATTCTGGTTGTTACTTTTATCGTGACCGCCGTTGCTGCGGTCAGGAGAATGGACCAATCTGAAATAGAGAACCAGCTTATAGAACTTCAGAAGGTCGAGAACACTCTGAAAGAATCCGAGGAAAAATTCTCCAAGGCTTTTCATGCTATTCCGGTTGCTATCACTATTACCAGGCTCAATGACGGCCTGATACTCGATGTTAATGACCGTTTTCTCCGTACCAGAGGACTTAAACGTGAAGAGGCAATCGGTCATACCGGCGAGGAATTACACCTGTGGCTCAATCCGGGCGAGCGTGAAAAGATGATACAACTGATAAAAGACCGGGGCAATATTCTCCATGAAGAGCGCCAGTTGACTGAAAGAAACGGCAAATTACGGACCATTCTGCTTTCGGCAAATATAATTGAAATCGGCGGAGAGTCTTACCTGATTACTTTTACTAATGATATCAGCGAGCGCAAACAGATGGAAAATGCCTTAAGAGAATCAGAGGAAAAGTTCTCCAAGGCTTTCAAGGTGTTCCCTGACGCCGTCGCCATCGTCACACTTAAAAATGGTATTTATGTTGATGTCAATGACCGTTTCCTGGAGTTCAACGGGTATACCCGTGAGGAGGTAATCGGGCATGCCAGTAAAGAACTGAATATCTGGGTAAACCGTGATTCCCGCTACCGTATCAAGCAGCTTGTAGAAAAACAGGGCCGTTTCGAGGAAGAAGAGTTCCTCTTCCGCAGGAAAACGGGTGAAATACGTACCGTTTTACTTTCTGCGGAAATCATTCACTACGGAGGTGAACCGCATCTATTAACCATCGGCAATGATATCACAGAACGTAAGAAGATGGAGACCGCTTTAAAAGAGTCTGAAGAAAAATTCTTCAAGGCTTTTCAATCTATCCCTGAAGCTATAACTATCTCTAGATTAAAGGATGGCGTATTGATTGATGTTAACGAGAGTTTATGCCGTTCCAGAGGACTTAAACGTGAAGAGGCAATCGGTCATACCGGCGAGGAATTACACCTGTGGCTCAATCCGGGCGAGCGTGAAAAGATGATACAAAAGATAAAAGACCAGGGCAGCATTATTAATGAAGAACAATCAATCCGTGGGCTATCAGGTGAAACGCGCGCTTTTCTATTTTCGGCCGATATTATCAATATCGGCGGTGAACCATGCATGATAAGTGTCAGTAATGACATCTCCGAACGCAAGCGGATGGAGGAAAAATTAAAAAAAACCCTAGTAGAACTGGAACTTTCCTCCGCCCAGCTAAAGGCCACCAACAAGGAATTGGAGAGCTTCAGTTACTCCGTTTCCCATGACCTGCGGTCGCCGCTGCGGAGTATTGACGGTTTCAGCCAGGCATTATTAGAAGATTATGCGCCCAAACTAGACGGGACAGCCAAGGACTACCTGAACCGCCTGCGCAATGCCAGCCAAAAAATGGGGGAATTGATTGACGGCTTGCTGAAACTATCCCGTCTCACCAGGAGCGAAATGCACTATGAAACGGTTGATTTAAGCGCCATAGCACAGGAAATTGCCGCCAGGTTTCAAGAGACAAACAAGCACCGTCAAGTTGAATTTATCATCGATGACGGTCTGACCGCTAACGGCGATTCCCAGATGTTGAGGGTCTTGCTGGAAAACCTTTTTAGCAATGCCTGGAAGTTTACCCAGAAAACCCCGCAGGCTCGTATCGAATTCGGCAGCACGGTAAACGGTGAAAAGAAAACTTTTTTTATCAGGGATAACGGCGCCGGTTTTGATATGGCCTTTAAAGACAAGCTTTTCGGCGCTTTCCAGCGTCTTCATGACACCGCTGATTTCCCCGGTACCGGTATCGGGCTGGCCACGGTGCAGCGGATTATCAACCGGCATGGCGGCAGTATCCGCGCCGAAGGCGCTGTAAGCAAAGGGGCGGCGTTCTACTTCACTCTATCATAAGGAGGTTTATATGGAAAAAAGAAGTGAAACAATCCTGCTGGTAGAAGACAATCTGGACGATGTCGAGCTCACACTGCGGGCTTTCCGCAAGAACAACATCGCCAATCATATGAAAGTTGTCCATGACGGAGTAGAAGCACTGGACTATCTTTTCTGCCGCGGCGCGTATTCCGACCGTAAAATGGATGAAATGCCCAAGTTAATACTCCTCGATCTAAAATTGCCAAAAATGAACGGGCTTCAGGTGCTTGAGCAACTGCGGGCTAATGAGCCTACCAAAATGGTGCCGGTGGTAATCCTTACCTCCTCGAAGGAAGAAGCCGACCTTATCAGCAGCTACAAGAGCGGCGCTAACAGCTATGTACGCAAGCCGGTGGATTTTAACCAATTTGTTGAGGCGGTAAAGAATATCGGGCTGTACTGGCTTTTGATAAATGAGCCTCCGCCGGAGAGTGACCTTAGAAAATAATCACCAAGTATTAAACCATCACTGAAAATCAGGTGTTTGATATGGAAAAGAAGAAAACCAAAATACTCATGATTGAAGATAGCCTTGATGACGCGTTGCTGATAAAGAGGAAACTGGAAAATTCAACCTCATCCAGCTTCCTGGTTACCAGCGTTAAAACGCTTCAGGACGGGCTGGAACACCTGGCTAATGAACCTACTGACCTGGTGATTTCCGACCTGGGACTGCCGGATAGCCACGGACTTGATACCGTGAAAAAAATATTAAAAGCAGCGCCGCATGTCCCGTTGGTGGTATTAAGCGGCTTCGATGATGAATCTATCGCTATTAAGGCGGTACAGGCCGGCGCCCAGGATTACCTGGTAAAGGGACATTTTGAAAGCTCTCATCTGGAACGCTCCCTGAATTACTCTATAGAACGGGCCAGGTTACAGGGGGAACTGGATAAAAACAACCGGGAAATTATAAGTTTTCAAGAAACTCTTCATAAGATACTGGATAAAAGCCTCAATGCGAGCCTTATTATCGGTGAAGATAAACGTATATTATTTACCAACCCGGCGGTTGAACCTTTATTTGAATGTAAACAAAAAGACCTTTTAAACCAGATATTTAAATATGAGATTGTTACCGGTAAAACTCTGGAAGCGGAAATTGATTGCCTGGAAAAAGGAAAACGCATTGCCGAGATGGGCGCATTAGAAATCGAATGGGAAGGAAAACCGGCCAGTCTTGTCTCGATGCGTGACATCACGGAACGCAAACAAATGGAAAAAGACCTGCGGGCTAGTGAGGAAAAATACCGGAATATTGTAGAAATAGCCCAGGATGGTATTATCACGGTTGATGGACTCGGCCGGATTACGGCCAGCAATCAGTCTTTCCTGAACATGGTGGGGTACACCTCTGAAGAAATCATCGGCAAAAGTTTCCGGGAACTCCCTATCGTGGATATTAAAGACCTTCCCAAATACGAGAAGCTGTTTGCATCTCTTATGAGTGGCAAAACATTACGCCCTATTGAGATATCTTTAAGACACCGGAATGGCTCAATACACACCTGTGAATTCAGGTCTTCTATTATGAAAGAAAATGAGAAGATTACCGGTCTTCAAGGAATCGTTATAGATATCACCGAGCGTAAACATACGGAGGAAATCTTACGGGAATCAGAGGAAAAATTCTCTAAAGCATTCCAGCACAGCCCGGAGGTAATTCTTATTTCCAGCATTGAGGATGGCACCATATTTGAAGTTAATGACACTTTCCTCCGGATGACCGGCTATAACCGTGAAGAAGTAATCGGCAAAAAAACTGCAGACCTGGGTATCTGGGCCGACCCGCAAGACCGCATCAAGATGGTAAAAACCATCAAAGAAAAGAGAATTGTCAGTAACCGGGAATACAGGTTCCGCATGAAATCCGGTGAAATCCGTACGTGGCTTTTCTCCGCGGAAATCATCAACCTTAGAGGTCAACTGCGTATCCTCTCCGTAGCAACGGACATTACCGAGCGTAAAAAGATGGAGAATAAACTCCGCTTCTCCGATATCGCTCTTAGGTCCATCCACGAAGGCGTGTACGCCATGGATAACGATTTTAAGATAACCCACTGGAACGATATGTGCGAGCAGATGTTCGGTTTTAAAGCTTCCGAAATCGTAGGCAAATCATTATCCGGAGTTTTCTCCGTACTGGAAGAATACCCGGGGCAAAATGAAAAACGTTTCAATCTGCTGATAGAAAAAGGGTTCAATAAAGAGGAACAGCGGTATAAGACTTCTCACGGCGATATGTGGGTCGACGTACAGGCACAAGCGATAGAGGAAAACGGCCAACGGTCCGGCTGGATAACGCTGGTATCAGATATTTCTGAAAGGAAGAAGGCTGAAGAAAATCTCCGGTTCTCCGTAGCCGCCTTCAAATCCATCCATGACAGCGTCATTGCCACGGATTTAAACCATATCGTCACCCACTGGAACCAGATGAGTGAGGAAATTTACGGCATCAAAGCGTCTGAAGCAATCGGTAAAATTTTAAGTGATTTATTGGAGATTGAAGAAGACCATCCCGGCGATAATGAAAGACGGTCTCAACAAATCAATACGGAGGGCTATTGCCGTGAAGACCAACGCCACCGCTCCAGAAAAGGTGAAGTATGGGTCGATGTTACCGTCCAGGTGATAGAGGAGAACGGTCAACGCTACGGCTGGGTCATCCTGGCTTCAGAAATCACGCAGCGCAAACTGGCGGAAGAAGCTTTGAAACAAAGCGAAGAAAAATACCGTGAACTTATTAATACTTCTACTGACGCCATCATCTCGGCGGACTCGCAGATGAAAGTCACGATATGGAACAGAGGCGCGGAAAAACTCTTCGGCTATACGGAAAAAGAGATGCTGGGGAAGTCTGTTATAGAAATCGTCCCGGAAGTAACTATAAAAGGAATGCCAAGCATCTACAAGGAATATACCGCCTCAAGAAAAATCGCGAACCAGGTTATAGAACTTGTGGGCATTAAAAAGGATGGCACAGAAATGCCCATCGAGCTAGCGGTGTCAACCAGGAAAGCCGGCAATGTTCATATCGCCACAGCGATAATCAGAGACATTACGCAGCGCAAACTGGCGGAGGAGGCCTTAAAGCAGAGCGAAGAAAAATACCGGGAGCTTATCAACACCTCTAACGATACGATTATATCTATTGATTCACAAATGAAATTCATATTATGGAACAAGGGCGCGGAAAAACTCCTAGATTACACGGAAGAAGAAATGCTGGGGCAATCCATAATGACTATCTTCCCGGCAGAGATTCAAAAAGATTTGGCTAAAGAACTTATTAACATTAAAAAGACCGGGAAGAGCAAAGAGAAAAATGCTTCATTTGAAACTAAAGTCATGAAAAAAGACTGCTCTTTGGTGCCGGTTGATGTCTCGGTATCGGTTAGAAATTCCGGGGAAGATTTAATTCTTACTGCTATCATGAGGGACATCACGCTGCGCAAAGAAGCGGAGGAAAAGCTGCGGCAGATAGACCAGATGAAGTCCGAGTTTCTCTCTAACATCTCCCACGAGCTACGCACTCCCCTGCAATCAATCAGCGGCTTTACTAAACTGATTATGGACGGACAGGTCCCGGACCCGGCTACCCAGCAGGAATTTCTGCAGATTATAGATAGAGAAACTGTTCACCTCGGCAACCTGATAAACGGCCTGCTGGACATGTCACGCCTCGAGGCCGGACGTTTCCAGATTTACCGGAAACCCACCGCCATACGCGATATTATTATCGATTCTCTTAAAATGTTCCAGAGCCTGGCGCGGCAGAAAGATATCGAACTTAGCGAAAAAATCCCCGTAGAAATACCGGAAATGGAAGTTGATAATGAACGCATGCGGCAGGTAATCATCAATCTTGTAAGCAACGCCATAAAATTCAGCGACCCCGGAACCAAGGTTAAAGTCACCGTAGCAATAAAAAACAATGAGCTTCTCTTCCAGGTAATCGACCATGGTACCGGAATACGCGAGGAGAATATGAAGAATCTCTTCCAAAGATTCTACCGTGAGGAGGGCGAAACGGTCAGGGGCGGCACCGGATTGGGGCTCTACATATCCCGGCAAATAATCGAGGCGCACGGCGGCCGCATCTGGGCCGAAAGCGAATACGGGAAAGGAAGCACTTTCAGTTTTTCTCTACCTTTCAACGCAAAAGGAGGAAACAACAATGGACACAAAGATACTAATCATTGAAGATGACCCAGCGACATCCCGGCTCGTAGATTACTCTCTTCGCCACCAAGGTTACCAGGTAATTACTGCCTCTAACGGGTTGGAAGGCGTAAGAAAAGCGCAGAAAGAATCGCCGGACCTGGTGATACTGGATGTCATGCTGCCGGGCATAGACGGATTTGAAATTTGTCACCGGCTGCGGGAGGACCCCGCCACCGCCAACATGCCCATTCTCATGTTCTCCGCCAAAGCGCAGGAAATAGACAAAGACACCGGCATGAAGGTAGGCGCTGATGATTACCTTACCAAACCTTCCCCGCCTGCGGAAATCATCGCCCGGGTAGAAAAGCTTTTGGCTAAAAAGAATAAAAAAACGACTGTTCAGGAAAAAGTGAGCGGAAAGGGTAAATAAAAGTGGCTACGGACAGAGCTTCTAAAAAGAGCTTGGGCGAGATGCTGATAGAAGAACAGCTAATCACTCCGCAACAACTGGAAACCGCTCAAGCCGAATTGCGCCAAAAGGGCGGCAAGTTAAGCGATATTTTGCTTAAACTCGGCATGATTAAAGCCGAGGAACTGGCAACGGTCCTTAGCATCCAGCTGAATCTGCCCCTTATTGACCTGAAAAGACATACGATACAGCCCCGGGCACTCAAGCTCATCCCTGAAGAGATGGCAAGAAAATATGCTTTCATCCCTATGGACATCGTAAATGACTCGCTGATGGTGGTCATGGCCGACCCTGAAGATATCCGTACGATTCAAGATATTAAAACCCAGGCCAAGATGAGAGTCGAGGTAGCTCTTGGCGTCCGCTCGGATATTGAAAGGGCAATCAATATCAATTACCGGTCAAGCAGCGCCATCGAAAAACAGGTCAGACAGGTATCTCCGCTGCGGGAGCAAAAAGCGGAAGAGGACGAACTTTTGACAGCGCGCACGCCGATTGCGGAAACGCTGGATTTGCTGATAACCCAGGCTGTTAAAGACAGGGCTTCGGATGTCCATATCGAGCCGCAGGAAGACAGGCTCCGCATACGCTACCGGATAGACGGCATTCTGCATGATATGTATTCTTTCCCGCTTAATATCCATTCACCGCTGGTATCACGCGTTAAAATCCTGGCGGAAATGGATATTTCGGAGCAGAGGCGCCCCCAGGACGGGCAATTTTCGGTAAAAGTAGGCTCCAACGAAGTGGATATCCGTACCGCGACCATGGAAACTCCGTACGGAGAAAGGGTGACTTTAAGAATACTGGATAAGTCCCTGGCGCTTTTTACCCTGCCGGAACTGGGTTTTGAGCCGGATGTACTGAAAAAATACCGCTCCATGCTTAAAAGTCCGCTCGGGATGATTCTGGTGGGCGGGCCTACCGGTTCCGGCAAGACAACAACCCTTTATGCGTCTATCAATGAATTAAACCGTAATGAACGCAATATTATGACGATTGAAGACCCCATTGAATACAGCTTTATGGATATTAACCAGACGCAGGTGAATACTAAAGCCGGTATTACCTTTGCCAGCGGCCTGCGGGCAATTATGCGCCATGACCCGGATGTTATCCTTGTAGGAGAAATACGTGACAAAGATACGGTCAATACCGCCATCCAGGCAGCCCTAACCGGCCATCTGGTGCTTTCTTCCATTCATGCCAATGACGCCGTTGGAGTGCTTTTCCGCTTGATGGACCTGGACGCAGAAACGCCATCTATCTCATCAACGCTTATCGGCATCCTTTCCCAGCGGATGGTCCGCCGTCTTTGCACCAACTGCCGCGCTCCTTACCAGCCCCCGGAAGATGAACTGGAAGCTTACAGGAAAGAGATGGGAGATAAGAATACCGTTTTCTATCACAGCATGGGATGTAATCTCTGTGCCAATACCGGTTATCGCGGCCGTATCGGCATCTTTGAGTTTCTGGTAATGAGCGAGGCGATACGGAAGATGCTCCGCGATCACGCCAATGCCGGCGAAATAAAAGTGCAGGCCACCGCCGAGGGTATGATTACCATGAAAAAGGACGGTATGCTGAAAGTTAAAGAGGGCATTACATCAATCAGTGAAGTAATGCGCAGCGTATTTTCCATCAGCTGACACCCGTTACTTCCTTTTCCCTTACGGGAGAGGGAAAAGAGGAAAAGGTTAATATGGCGTATAAATATAAAGCCTACACCGCGGACAAAAGAATAGTTGAAGGCAAGATAGATGTAACCTCGGAAAGCCTTGCCGAGGGCGCGCTCTACCGCGCCGGCTACCAGCATGTCCTTAGTCTGGAAGAACTGCCGCCGGGTATCAATATAGAAAAGCTGATACCGTCATTCTTCGGGGTAAAAACCCGAGAAGTCATTGAAGTGTCTAACCAGTTAGCCACTCTGATTCAGTCCGGTATTACTATCCTGACATCACTAAAACTATTGGAAGGACAAACTACCAAGAAGGCTTTAAAAAAGGTCTTTGCCGGTCTGGTCCAGGATATCCAGGGAGGCTCATCACTATCGGAGGCGCTTACCAAGTACCCCCAGGTATTCTCCAATACCTACTGCCAGATTATTAAAGCCAGCGAGCAGGCAGGCACACTGGAAGTCGGACTCCGCCAAGCCGCTTCTTACCTGGAAAAGCGGGCCCAAGCCAGTCAAAAATTAGGGCGCGCCATGCTCTACCCTACTTTTGTAATGATTTTGGCCATTGCCGTATCTATACTACTGGTCACCGTCGCGCTGCCGCCGCTGGTAAATTTATTTAACTCCTTTAATGCGGACCTTCCCTGGATGACCAGCATGCTTATTGCCGTGGCGGGTTTTATCCTGGACAACCGCCTGTTTATTTTAGGCATTATTATCCTGCTTATCGTTTTAATCTACCTTCTCTTTAAACTACCGGCGGTACAACTGGCCAAAGACAAAGCAATTTTAAAAATACCGGTTATCGGGAGTATCGCTATCGAACGCAGCATGGCGATGTTCTGCCAGACCACTTCCATGCTTTTAACCGCAGGGCTCCGCCTCCCCCCGATTATGGACATCGTAATTCAGGCTAACCGGAACCGGGTTATCCGGCAGGCGTTCGCTGATGTCCGCGAACGTCTTATCCAGGGAGAGGGTCTTTCCCAGCCCATGTCTGAAAAAAAGATTTTTCCGCCTCTATTAATAGAAATGGTTATGGTCGGTGAAAATACCGGCGCTATGGACACCACCCTGGCCACCCTGGCGGATTTTTATGAAAGCAAGGCCGACCGCCGGATAGACATGCTTTTGTCCATGATAGAGCCGGCTTTGACCGTAATCATCGGGCTGGTGGTAATCTTCATCGCTCTTTCCATGATAACACCGCTTTATTCCATCTTAAGGTCAATGCATTGAAGAAGGTTTATTGAAGGCGCTAAAGAGATGGCAATTCTGAAACGGCTATGTAAACTGCATAAAAGCCAGAGCGGCATCGGGCTGGTGGAAACGCTGGCCGCGGTGGCTATCCTGGGTACGGCCGTGGCGGCTTTTGTGGGGGCTCTTTCCACCGGCTCATTGAGTGTAAACGAACATGAACAGGAAGTAATAGCACAGAGACTGGCACAGAACCAGTTGGAATATACCAAAAACCTTGCCTTCAGTCCGTCCGGCGCTTACGCCACTATAGCCTCTCCTTCCGGTTACACAATCAACATGGCTGTAAACGCCGTAGACGGCGCGGATGCTAACCTGCAAAAAATAACGGTGACCGTGTTACGGAACGGCTCTAGTTTATTTGAAGTTTCCGGTTATAAGGTGAATAGATGAAAAGAGAGGCAGGTTTGACCATGGTAGAACTGGTCGTGACCGTGGCTATCACCGGCATCATCGTTGCGTTCCTGGGCACGGCCGTTTACCAGATTATGGATATCTCCGGTTATGGCAACGAACGGCTGGCGGTACAGCATGATTTACAGAATGCCGCGTCCTGGTTCCACCTGGATGCGCAGGGCGCGGTATACGCTACCGGCGGCAGCCAGTTAACGTTAACCCTTTCCGATAATTCTATCGTCACCTATTCTCTGGTCGGTACTGAATTGCGCCGTTCTGCCGGCGGACCGCAGATGACGCTGGCACGCAACATCAGTAGCGCTACATTTACCGTCAATAACCACCTGGCTACCATGAGCCTTACCTGCATCCCTTCTTGGCGTGATAGCGTAAGTGAAACAGGCACATACCTGGCCTACTTGAGGCCGGTGGAGATAATCCCATGAAAAATGAAAAAGGGCAAGCGCTGCCCCTGGCGATTATCGCATTAGTTATCGGCGCGCTGTTGGTTACGCCTTTCCTTAGCCACGCCGGCACGAACCTTATTGGCTCAAGGGTCTACGCCGGGGAAATAGGCAGCCGTAGCGCAAGCGACGCCGGCGTGGAACACGCTATCTGGAGCTTGACCGGCGGCACGCTGGCCGCGGAAATCCCCAATACCGGCGACCAGACTACATATCAGCTTGATGAAGAACTGAACGGCGTTACCACCACCGTGACCGTGACCACCAATGCCACCGGGAGCGGCGATATACCGGGAACCATCAATAACACAATCATCGATACTCACGATTTCGATAAAACTTCCTGCAATACGCCAAGAATTATTCACGTCTCCGGCAACATTTACGCCATTGCCTATGAGGGGGCATCCAGCGATGGATTCCTGGCGACCATGGAAGTAGCTCCTGACGGCGCCATTAACGCCACTGTCATCGATATACTGGAATTCGACCCCGCGGACTGCGCCAAACCGGATATCATTCATGTATCCGGTAATATTTACGCCATCGCGTACACTGGTACGCAGAGTGACGGCTTTGTTAAAACCATGACTATCGATACCGCCGGGAATATCGGCAATACAGTTATCGACACCCTGGAATTTGACCCATCGAATGGCGTTGAACCGGATATTATCTTTGTAACCGGTAACCACTACGCCATTGCCTACAGCGGCCAGCAGAATGATGGTTTTCTTAAAACCATAACTATCGATGCCGCCGGGAATATCGGCGATACAGTTATCGATACCCTGGAATTCGACCCCAGCAATTGTAATTATCCTGATATTGAGCATATCGCTGGTAGTGTTTTTGGCATCGCTTACCAGGGAGTCGGCAATGACGGCTTTCTGGTAACAGTCTCTATCGCTGCTAACGGCGATATCGCCAACACGATTATCGATACTTTAGAATTCGACCCCAGCGATTGCGCTAATCCCGATATTATCCAGATTTCCGGAAACGTTTACGGTATAGCTTATGACAGCACCGGTAATGACGGCTTTTTAACCACGATGACGGTATCTAACGCCGGGGATATCTCCAGCGCCACTATCAGCACCTTTGAGTTTGATCCCGTTAATGGACAGGAACCCAAGATTATATACATAACAAGTAACATCTATGCCATTGCTTATAATGGCCCCCAGAATGACGGTTACCTGATAACACTGCCCATAGAAACCAGCGGTTTTATTCCCGGCACAATTATAGACACACTGGAATATGATACCAGCAACGGGTATTTCCCGAGTATGCTCCTCGTTTCCGATGGGGTTTTGGCAGTTGCTTATTGCGCTCCTGCTCAAAAAGGCTCACTCGTTACCATCGGAATCAATACACAATCCGGCACGGCAGCCGCTTCTTATGAAATTGTCTCCACCGCCGGAGATATTACCATCCAGGCTTTGGTTAACATAGAAGATACCACAGTGAGTATCGCGTTCTGGAAAATAGAATAGAAAAAGGAGGAAAGAGCAAAATGATGACCTGGAATTCAATAGGAGTAGCCAACATTTTTCTGGCCGCTATCGCCATGACCAATCTGGTAATACTGTTAATCCTTTACCGGCGTTTTGAAAAGAAGCAGTAAGTATATTTAAGAAAGGTTTGTATGAAAACCTGGAAATGGCTCGTTATAGTACTGGTAATCGCTCTGCTGGTGGCCTATTACGTTCTGGGGATGGACTACCTGAAACAGCGCCGCCAGAATACGGATACCAATTCCCAGATAACGGAACTGATAACCACGCTTTCAGGTATTCCCCCCTACCCTCCTGACCTGGAACAGAAGCTGGCAGATGCCCGGGCGGAACTGGCGGCAGCAGAAAAATCGTTTGCCGGAGAAACCGATGACACTTTGATCGTGAATAATGTCCTCCAAATGGCCAAGGAGGCCGGCGTGAAAGCCATCCCGCTTTCCACACGCCCATGGGCTATCGAGAGTATTTACGAGCGTAATTATAACGTGTTTTATCTGACGCTGTCCGTCACGGGTAATCTAATTCGTCTCCAGAATTTTATCGAGCGCCTGGAAAACAGCGAGGCGGAAACACTGGTCATTAAAAATCTAAAGGTCGAGAGAACATCAGTCACTTCCGGTGATAACGCGCTGGCAGATATCACAATTGCCGTTTATACCCTTATGCCGGCAACGGAATAAACTTGAAAGGTTACTGAAACGATATGAATGTCGCGCTGAATATCTGCGGTAAAAATGTGAAAATCCTTTCACTAAAAGGCAGGCAGGTAAAACAATGGGCCAGCGCTGACCTGCCGGCCGGGCTGGTACGTGACGGACTCATTCTCGACACTAAAGCAGTCGGTCAGATTGTTAATGACCTGTTTAAGTCCACCGGAATGCCCCGGGATAAGGTAACCGCCAGTGTTGCCGGGCTTTCTTTCACCTACAGGTTCCTGAAGCTGCCCCGCATGAAACCTGCGCTGCTGGAAGAAGCTATTATCCGCGCCGCCAGGAAAGAAGTATCCCTGCCTCTGGAGGATTTATACCTGTCCTGGCAGCAACTGCCGGATATCGGCGATGAGCTTTCGTTTTTCGTACTCGGCGTGCCGCGCAATCCTATTGATGCGATACTAGAAACCCTGGAGGTGGCCGGCGTCGAGCCTTACCTTATGGGCGTCCGGCCGCTGGCGCTGGCCAGGGTGGCGGAAAGAAGCGATGCTATTATCGTCAACATTGAAGAGTGCTGTTTTGATATAGTTATCATGTCCGGCGGCATACCCAGAGTCATCCATACCATCACTCCCCGGATTGAGAATGCCACGCTGGAAGATAATATCCGCCGGCTGGCGGATGAATTGACCAAAACGGCGGCTTTTTACCAGAGTAACAACAAGGATATGCAGCTGGATAACAGTACCCCCTTGCTTCTGACCGGGGACTGGGCGGCTAATTCCCCAGCCAGCGCTTTACTCCAGACCGAGGTAGAATACCCCATCCAGTCCCTTATTGCGCAGGTGGAAGTCCCCAAAGGGCTGCCGATGGATTCATACGCTGCCGTCATCGGCCTGGCGCTAAAGAAAGCCCCTTCAAAAACAGAGAAGAAAATAGATATGGCCAACTTTGTAGATGTTAATGTTAATATCCTGGCCGGAAAATACCGGAAGCCTAAAGCCAAACCAGTTTCTCCCGCGTACGTATGGCTCGGTATATTGCTGGCAGCCGCGGTGATATTGCTTTATCCGCTTTATCAGGTGTACACTCAAGCCAAAACTGAAAACGCCGCCCTGGAAACTGCCCTGACTGATATACAGCGGCAAGTCAACATCGCTATTGCCATGAATGAGGAAAACACCAATATTGAAAAAATGCTACAATCAGAAACTACCGCCGCTGACGCTGTGAAAAAAGCCTATGCTGAAACCATCGGCACCCGGGGTAACTTTACGTCCAATCTTGAAATCGTGACTTCTTTAGCGCCGGCTCAAACCATCTTTACAACTTTGGAAATCAACCCCGATGAGATTTCTATTCACGGAGAAACCTTTAGCGTTTTTACCGTTGTCGATTACGCTACGGCATTGGAAGCCGCCGGCGTATTTTATGAAGTACGGATTAACGAAATAGATGAAGGCCCTTCAGCCGTTTATCTTGAAGAAGGCGCTGACACGGCACCGGTTAATGTCATTAAGTTTGAAATTGTTATTACTAAATATGCGCCTGGTTCCAATTAAACATTAAGGAGATAACGGCATGCATATCAATAACCTTCTAGCCATGACCGTAACCAAGGGAGCATCTGACCTACATTTAAAGGTCGGTAGTGCCCCCATTCTGCGGATTAACGGAGAACTCTTCCTGCAAGAAAACCTTGCAGTCGTTACCGGGGAAATCATGGAAAGGCTGTTCACGGAAGTTACCACAGAGAAACAGCGGGAAGTTTTTTCCACTGAACTGGAAGCAGATTTTGCTTATGAGGCCGAAGAAGCCGGAAGATTCCGTATCAACATTTCTCTCCAAAACGGCACGAAAGGGGTTGTTTGCCGTCCGATAAAAACGGATATTCCAACTATAGAATCGCTCGGGCTGCCGCCGATATGCCGGGAGTTAGTCATGAAAGGCAGCGGCCTGATAATAGTAACCGGGCCCACCGGGTGCGGCAAATCCACCACCCTGGCAGCGATGATGAACCACCTGAATCACACTGTCAAGCGCAAAATTATTACGATTGAAGACCCGGTAGAATTTATTCACCAGGATATTAAAAGTATCTTTTACCAGCGGGAAATCGGCCAGGATACCAAATCTTACGCCAACGCCTTAAAACATGCCATGCGCCAGGACCCTGATGTGCTACTTGTGGGAGAGATGAGGGATTTAGAAACGATGGCAGCCGTGCTCACCGCCGCCGAAACCGGCCACCTCGTACTAACCACCCTCCATACTCCGGGTGCCGTAGAATCCATCAACCGCTTTATAGATGTCTTTCCGCCACATCACCAGCAGCAGGTGCGCATCCAGTTGGCCGCAGCGCTGGAAGGAATCATCTATCAGGTATTATTGACCCGTGCTGATAATACCGGGCGTGTACCCGCGGTTGAAGTGATGTTGTCATCACCGGCGGTAAGAAACCTCATCCGTGAAGGCAAAACGCACCAGATGATGAATTCTATTCAGACAGGAGGTCAGCACGGTATGCAGTCCCTGAATAAATCATTAGCAGCGCTGGTAAATAACGGCGCGATAACCCGCCAGGAAGCCCTTATCTATAGTATTGACGCAGACGAGTTTAAAGAACAACTCGGCGGACAAAAGGTGCAAATATAAACGTTAACAGGAAGGTTAACTGGCAAGCTACCAAATAACATGAGCCGGTTGCTCAAATTGGTGCATAATGGGTATCGGTGATAGAAAAATTAATAAAACACAAAAAAAACACGGCATTAGCGCCCGGGATTTACAAAGGAAAAACCTGAAGGAACTCCGGTGCCTCTATGATGTTGCCAGAATTTCCGGAGCCGCCGAAAGAACCTTGAACGAACGTTTGGAGGAAATAGCCAACATCCTATCCCTGGCATTCGATTATCCAGATGCAATTTGTTGCAGAATCACCATCGGTGAGCAGGAATTTAAAACAGCGAATTTCAAACACACTGACAACCCGATTATCGTTGATATTATCGTACGAGGGGAAAAAGCCGGCGCGTTAGAAATCGGCTATACACACACGCCTTCAAGCGCCGGGGGAAAATTAATTACCAAGTCAGAGAGCTTGCTGCTCAATGCCATCGCGGAAAGGCTGGGCGACCTTATCGAACACCGCCAGGCAGAGGACGCCTTGCAGGAATCTGAAGAGAAATTCTCCAAAGCCTTTCATTCCAGCCCGGCGATTATCTCCATCACGGACTTGAAAGACGGGCATATTATTGACGTGAACGAAAGCTTTGAACGCTTTTCCGGCTATACGCGCGCCGAAGCACTCAAACTTACGACGATTGAAACCGGCAGATGGACCAAGCCTGAAGAGCGTAAACGGTTTCTGAAAATGTTGAAGGAACATGGCAGCATCCGCGATATGGAAATCATCAGCCGCACCAAAAACGGAGAAACACGCATAGGCCTGTTATCAGCAGAAATTATCAGCCTGGGAGGTAAACCATGCATTATTTCCGTGACCCAGGATATAACCGAACAGAAACAGGCTCAAGAATTCATGCAAATGGTTTTTCAGGCCTCTCCGCTGGGCATATATATTTTTCAGGATGAAAAATTCCGGTATGCCAACCAGCAATTCCAGAAAGTTAGCGGCTATAATCAGCAAGAACTACTCGGCCTTGACCCTTTCACTTTAGTCACCCCCGAGGATTTAGACGTAGTTCGGTCAAGTACCCTGCATAGCTTGAAAGGCGGGAATCCTTATCCGTGTGAATACCGTATTATCACCAAAAGCGGGCAGATTAAATGGGTGATGCAGACTGTCTCTCCCATTATTTTCAATGGTAAAAAGGCGATGCTGGGGAATGTCATGGATATCACCGAGCGCAAATACCTGGAGAGGAAAGTCATTGAGTATGAAGAGCTGGACAAGATGAAAGGCGATCTTCTGGCAACTGTATCCCACGAACTCCGCACTCCGCTGGCGGCAATTAAAGGCTACACTACGATGATAATGGATTATTATTCTAAAATCAGTAAGGAAGAGACCAGTGACTGTCTGAAGTCGATAGATAACTCGGCGGACAAGATGATTAAAATGGTTGATGACTTGCTGGATACTTCCCGCATGGACTCCGGATTGCTCGTTCTGGACAAATTCTCGGTTAGCATTACCAGCGTAATCAAATCTGTGGTGGCAAAAGCCTCCCTGCGGATAAACGACCACCGCATTGTAACCGAACTCCCGGATTCCCTCCCCCCGATAAACCTGGATATAAAACGAATTTCACAGGTGCTAGAAAACCTCATTAATAATGCCGCCAAGTACTCTCCGGAAGGAACGGAGATACTAATATCTGCGATTCCAAAAGACCGTGAAATAGAGGTTAGCGTTACCGATCACGGCCCCGGCGTCCCCGCGGAAGAGCTTAAGAACATCTTCGACCGTATGTACGGAGCAGAAAAAAAGGTGTTCACCGCAGTGGACGGCATGGGGCTAAGCTTGCATATCTGCCAGCGGCTGATTGAGGGGCACGGCGGCCGTATCTGGGCCGAAAGCACACCGGGCAAAGGAACCTCTATTCGTTTTACGCTTCCCCTGGTAAACCCCTAAAAACTTAAGAAAAGTATGGACAAAACAAACTTTTAGTCTTATATTATAGAAAATGGAGGAATCATCTGCCGTAAAGAGAGGTGCTTAAATGACAAAAAAGAAAGCATTGATACTGGTAGTTGATGATGACATACGCATGCTACGCATGATGAAGCGTATGCTGGAGTTGGAAAATTTCCAGGTAATCACCGCCAGCGGCGGTGAGCAGGCTCTAAGAATGTTTGATAAAGAGACTCCCGCTCTCGTTCTCCTGGACATCATGATGCCGGATATGGATGGGTATGCCGTGTTGCGGCGTATCCGGGAATTTTCCGATGTGCCGATTATTATGGTCACCGCCCGCGGCGATGACAAAGAAAAGGTAGAGGGGCTTGATATCGGGGCGGATGATTACGTAACCAAGCCATTTTCCGCCAGCGAATTGGCGGCGCGAGTGCGCGCCGTCCTGCGGCGTACCGGCAGCCGCGAAAGCCACCAGGAAGCCACCTTCCGCTATAAAGATATGATAATTGATTTCACCTCCCGCCGCGTCATAGTCAATGGCAAAGAACTAAAATTGACCGCCACTGAATACAAAATGCTGTCTTACATCTGTCTCAATGCCGGCCGGGTGGTCACGCCGGACCAGCTCCTGGATAAGGTCTGGGGAGAAGAATATGTAGGAGCGGCTCACCTGCTCCAGGTAAATATCGCCAGGCTGAGAAAAAAGCTGGGCGATGACGCCAAGCAGCCCAATTACATCATGACCCGCTCCGGCATCGGCTATATTATGGCAAAACCTAATTAACCCGCCGCCCGGTTTTTCTCCCGGGCCAAAGGATAATTCCCCATGAGGTCTTCCCGAAAACGGAAGACCTCGCTTTTTTATCACCGTAAATACACTCGATTTTACCTTAAAATTATACCCCTTTGCTTACTTTTGTGATGTTTACGTTACTTCTATTTGGTTCTTTTTCAACTCTTGACTTTATTGTAACGTTCAGTGCCCTCTCTGTGATTAACCGGTGATATTGACTTCGTAAACTGTATATAGAAAGGTTACGGAGGTCAGGCAAAATGCGGAAGCTCATTAAAATCATCCTCATTGCCATCCTGGTTACGGCAGCCGCTTCATGGCTGACCTCTGTGGCTTACGGCCATAACAATGATTCCATCCGGCTTGATGGCTCAATCAATGAGGGTATCCGGGTTGAAGCCGCTCCGCTGGAAGCAGCTCCATCGATAACGTG
This sequence comes from Dehalococcoidales bacterium, assembly GCA_034429595.1. Taxonomy (GTDB): domain Bacteria; phylum Chloroflexota; class Dehalococcoidia; order Dehalococcoidales; family RBG-16-60-22; genus RBG-13-51-18. The sequence continues at coordinate 11,967 of DAOUGB010000060.1, read as the reverse complement.
TCACGGCGGCGCCATCGGCAGTGTCATACGCGGCGACCTTTTTTACATCGATTCCACTAATATCACCCAGGATATCAACGTCAACTTAACTATCACCAACGCCGACGAACTTATACACTACTTTAAATACATGACTCTTAAAGTAGTTGTCTATTATGAGGTCGGTGAAGGGCAATGGGAAAAAGCGCTGATGACAGACGGCGGCGCTTTCCCTGATATTTATCTTACCGCACACAATGGGCATGTAAACTTTAATCTACCCGGTCTGGCGCAGTACAAGGTCTCCATTGAATCCGGCTGTTTTAACTGTTATCCCGCCGGTACTTCCGGTGGCAGTGCTGCGCCGCTTTTTTACCTTGAAGCCGAATCTATTTAGTAATACCCCATGTGACATTAATGTAACGGTTAAAAGGTAAATTTTGAGATATTTGTGACTAACGTCATGTACGCTAAGAGAGTGAGACAAGGGGGAAGCTATGATTCTAGGATGGAAAAACTTAGACGCCTTTAAGCGGCATATGGAGGAAATGGAGTCCTTCCGCCGCGCTCACCCTCATTTAACACCGGAGCGACACCGGAAAACAGTCCGGGCAGTCCCGGCTCCGTTCAATACTAATCACCCCCGCCAAACCACCCATTTTTACAACCTTATTGAGGATACCGGCAAAACAATTGTCTTTCCTATCTGGGATATAGAGCTGCCTAAGGGTTCACAAAATTAGAAAAATGAGTGCGCAAACTATGGTATTGCAAACAAAAGCCACCAAACGCATCATGATAATCTATAATGACCTCGATATGCTCAGCCTGCTTAATGACAGCCTGAAGCTGGATGGTTACGATACCATTATCGCCGTAGATGAAGATGAAACCATGAGCGTCCTGGAGCAGATAACTCCGGATATGATCATAATGGATACCGTCACCGCGGACGCGCACAGTCTGCATATCTTAGACACGGTGAAAAAAAAGGCCGATGTACCAATCGTCGTGGTAACTTCAGACAATGACATTGAAACGCTTAAAGCGATGTTCAAGCACGGCGCCGACGATTTTATCCACAAACCTTTCAGCGCCCGTATTTTTCTGGCTCGCGTCCGCGCGATATTAAGACGCTGGTACGATCACAACAAGAATTTACTTAACGTCGTTTAATACCTCCTTGATTTTTTGTTTCCCATACTGTATATTGTAAACACAACCGAATAAGCAAAAGGGGTGCCCGAGCGTAAGCGAGGGCCCAACTGGATAGCAAGTCGGTGTAAGTCCGACGCGGCCGCGCCGCTGTAATTGAATCTCCCGGTAGATTCATCAGCCAGAACGCCAGCCCTTGTACTGCCTACATCTCCGCGGGGAGTGGTAGGACTTTTTATTGAGTCGTTATCACCCCTCGTCTGGGAAAAGGCGGGGGGTTCTTTTTTAAGGGGAGGTAATCATTATGCTGTTTATTAAGAATAAAGCGGAAGACTCTCTCCCGTCACGGATTGTTTGCCTTTCTTATGATATAGTTGAAATCCTGCATGGCATCGGCTGTTCTGAAAAAATCGTCGGCAAACCCGCCGGCGTTAATCTCCCCGGCATGGAAAGCGTTAAATCCATCGGCGGCTTCGGTAATCCTGATGTCAGCATTATTGTATCCTTAAAACCGGATATCGTCATCGGCTATAGTGAAATATGCGCCGGCACTATGGCGCAACTTATCCGGCAAAATATCACCACGTTGACGCTCCAGCATACCTCACTGGACGAGATATACGCATCTATCGCATTACTGGGAAGAGTCACCGGTAACACCATAGAAGCTGTCGCTCTTATCGATACCATGCAGCATAAGTTCCGTGAGATTGCCGCCTACATACCAAAGCAATCACGCCGACCTGCCGTTTACTTCGAGGAATGGAACAAGCCTTACGTGTGCGGTACGCAATGGGTTTCCGAGGTTATCGCTATCGCCGGAGGTGTTGACAGCTTTGCCAAACACTGCCGGGCTAAAAAATACCTGGAACGCGAGGTTACCGCTTTCGATGTGGCGGCGGCCGCCCCGGAAATAATTCTGGCTTCATGGTGCGGCAACCCGGTCAATATAGAATCTTTTAAACAGCGGCCGGGCTGGGAATCCGTACCGGCGGTAAAATCCGGCCGCATTTATGAAGTACCCGGAGAAATCATTTTACACCCCGGGCCTTCACTTATTGAAGGCGCCAGGTTTATCAGCGATATCATCAATGCCTATGCAAGCTAATAAAAAAGATAAAGGAGTATTTGATGTTCAAACGTTTAGTGGCATGTCTTTTCATCACGGTATTGATATTTACCGGGCTTATCAGCTGCGATGGAGAAACCGGTACCCCGACGCTTTCCCGGAATGAATTTACCGACCAGGCAGGCAGGACCATTCATCTCGATAAGGTTCCGGAGAAAATCGTATCACTGGCGCCCAGTAATACCGAAATTCTCTTCGCTATCGGGCTTGGTGATAAAATAGTGGGCGTCACGGATTACTGTGATTACCCGCCGGAAGCCCTGGATAAAGCTAAAATCGGCGGTTACTGGACTCCCGATATTGAAACTATCGTCTCCCTATCCCCGGACCTGGTGGTGGCGCAGGCCCTGCATGAAACTGAAATAATACCTCAACTGGAAAAGTACGGCATAACCTCTGTTGTCCTGGAGCCTACGACGCTGGAAGAAGTACTGGATGCGATAACACTGGTGGGGGAAATCACGGGGAAAACCAAAGAAGCTTCTACCCTGGTTAAAGATATGCAATCCCGGATTAATAAAGTAATCAATAAAACAAAAGACCTGCCGGAATCTGAAAAGCCCGGCGTGTTCTATCTTACCTGGCACGACCCGCTGATAACCGTGGGCTCCGGGAACCTCGGCGAAGACTTAATATCTAAAGCCGGCGGCACCAACATTTTCCATTCCCTTGAAGGCTCACCTACCGTCTCGCTGGAGGAGGTAATTCAGGCTAACCCGGATGTTATTATTGCCGGAATCGGTATGGGTACCGGCGCGGACGCGCCGCTTCAGTTCGCTCTCGATGAATCGAGACTGGAAGGAACCAACGCCCGTATGAACGACCGCATTTACAGTGTCCCTATCGACCTTGCCGGGCGGCCCGGCCCGCGTATTGTGAACGCCCTAGAGGATTTCCTAGCCGCCATCCACCCGGAGCTGCGCGACCAGCCGAATTAATTGAGAACGAGTATCAGATTGAGTAAAGGTATAAAACATGCCACGTAAAATAAAGCCCGCTGTTCTGCCTGCCCCCTACCCCACGGGATGGCGCACGCGCGTCTACAGCCTGCTGGGGCTTGCCGTCGCGCTGGTGGCGGTTATTGTGGTAGCGACGACCATCGGCAGCGTGGATGTCCCGCTGTCTACAACCTTTCAGATATTGGCGGACAGGCTACCTTTCGTGGATATCAACCCGACATGGCAGAGCACCACCGCCACTATCATTATGGATATACGCCTGCCGCGCGTTATTCTTGCCGGGCTGGTGGGATCTGCCTTGTCTATCGCGGGGGCAACCTACCAGGGGCTTTTCCGCAACCCCCTCGCCGACCCTTATCTCATCGGGGTGGCGCAGGGAGCTTCACTGGGAGCCGTCGCCGGCTTTCTGATACCCGTCGCCTGGAACCTTTCCGGGCTCGGGGTAGTGCCGGTATTCGCTTTTATCGGAGCCATCATCGCCACAATCGTCGTCTATCTGCTGGCGAGAGTCGGCAAGACCCTCCCGGTGACCACCCTGATTCTTGCCGGCGTGGCGTTAAGCGCCCTGCTGCAATCAATCGTGTCCTATTTTGTTATCTCCAGCAATGAAAAGATGCACGGCATCATTTTCTGGCTGATGGGGAGTTTCAGCATGAGCCAGTGGTCGGAGGTAGCCGTCGTCCTGCCTTACGTGGCGGTGGGCACGGCGGTCATTATCGTTTTCGCCCGCTTGCTTAACGTGATGCAGCTTGACGAGGAGCAGGCGCAGCAGCTCGGTGTCAACGTGGAAAAGTACAAGATAATACTGCTGGCGGCGGCTACCTTGATTACGGCCGCCAGTGTTTCCTTCGTGGGGACCATCGGCTTCGTGGGCATTATTATTCCCCATGCCGTCCGCCTGATATGGGGCGCCGACCACCGCTCTCTGCTGCCGCTGTGTATTTTGACCGGCGCGATTTTCATGATTATTGCCGACCTTGTTTCGCGGACTATTTTAGCGCCCACGGAAATACCCATCGGTATCATCACCGCTATCTGCGGCGCACCATTTTTCCTTTACCTTCTGCGCCGCCGTAAGCGGGCGATATTTTAATAACTTCGTCTCCCTTTCATAAAGTCATAGACTCCGCATGAACGGAGTGAATCAGAGGGAGAGTGAAAAGGATTTTTAGGGTATACCTCTCCTCCTCGCCCCCCTCCCCTCGCTCGGGGGAGGGGGGTAAAACCAAAAAGGAGATTTAGCAGGGATTTAAAAAAGGTGAAAAAATGATTGAACTGGAAATGCGCCATGTCTCGCTGGGCTACGACCATCATCCGGTGCTGAAGGATATCACCTTTAAGGCGTCACCGGGGCGGCTGGTGGGGCTGATCGGCCCCAATGGTTCCGGCAAATCCACTATCATCAAGGCTTTGAGCCATGTCGTTCAGCCGACCGCGGGGGAAATACTGGTGGACGGGCGGAATATCGCCCGTATACCGCGGCGTGAGCTTGCCTGCATGGTGGGCGTGGTGCCGCAATTGCCCCTCCTCCCCAGTTCCTTTACCGCTTTTGAAATCGTCCTCATGGGCCGGAACCCGCACCTCGGCCTGTTACAGTCAGAAAGCCAGCGGGACTGGGCAATTGCCCGGGAAGCGATGGAAAAAACCGGCACCATACCGCTGGCCAACCGCCATGTCAACGAGCTTTCCGGCGGGGAAATCCAGAGCCTGCTCATCGCGCGCGTGCTGGTGCAGGAGACCAGCGCCATTCTGCTGGACGAACCCACCGCCAACCTGGACATCGGGCGGCAGATGGACATGCTCGACCTTATCAAAAAACTGTGTAAAGAGAAAAATATTACCGCGCTGGCCGCCCTCCACGACCTCAATCTGGCGGCCCAGTACTGCGACCGCCTCCTGCTAATCGATGACACCAGCGTTTTTGCCCAGGGCACGCCCGCGGAAGTCATTACGGATGCCAATATCAAGCAGGTTTACGGCGTGGAAAACTGCGTTTTTAAACACCCGGCCAACGGACTGCCTACCGTGCTTTTAAGCGCTCCCAGTAACAAACCGGGGGGTAAAAATGGCGCTTAATCTGGAATTCATCTTGATACCGGCGCTGGCGGTTATTATCGATATCGCTTTGGGTGACCCTCCCAACGCGATTCACCCCGTGGCGTGGATGGGTAAAGTAATCTCCTGGCTGGAAAATGGCGGACAAAAGCTGCGCCCCGCCGGGCAGTTTGTTTACGGCATCCTGATGACCATTTTTACCGTCGCCATGTTCGTTGTTCCGCTCTGTTTGCTTCTTTTCTATTTACGCGGCTGGAACCAGATGGTCTATATTATCGTGGCGGCGGTCTTGCTAAAACTCACTTTCTCCATCCGTGGATTGCGGCAGACCGCCCTGAAAATAAGGTCGTTACTCAAAGAAGACAACCTGGATAAAACGCGCTTTGAGCTGCGGGCGCTGGTCAGCCGGAACACTAAAGACCTCGACCGGCCGCTGCTCGCCTCGGCGGCGGTGGAATCGGTAGCCGAGGGCACCTGTGACAGCCTGGTGGCGCCGCTGTTCTTCTATATCTTCCTCGGCGTGCCGGGGGCTATCGGCTACCGGGTGGTTAACACGTTCGACTCGATGATAGGGTATCATGGTAAATACGAATACCTGGGTAAGTTCGCCGCCCGTTTCGATGATGTTCTCAATTATATACCGGCGCGGCTGGCGGCTTTAGTGCTGATTATCGCCGCGGCTTTGAAAAATAGCGGAAAACGCGCCTGGCAAACGGCCTGCCGCGAGCATCAAAAGACCGAGAGCCCTAACGCCGGCTGGCCGATGGCCGCCATGGCCGGCTCGCTCGGCGTCAGATTAGAAAAGGTGGGGCATTATGTACTGGGGGAAAAATATCCGCTACCTTCTCTGACAACCATCGATAGTTCTGTAAAAATATTCTCCATTGCTACTGCGGTATGGCTGATACTTTGTTTTGCAGCAGGAGGTATACGCTTTGCCATTGCAGCCTAGAAAAGTGATAGCCGGCCTAAAAGCCTGCGCGCACGGCGGCGTTAACTACGCCGAACTTCAAGCGCTGGGGGTAAACGCGGAAAACGTGCTCGATTTCAGCGTGTCCACCAACCCCTTCATGCCGCCGCCGGATACTAAAGAGTTGATGGCCGCCGCGCGGGTAGAACGTTATCCGGACTCTCAATCGACTTTGCTGCGCGGAAAGGTGGCAGAGAAACTGCTAATAAATACGGAAAATATCATCGCGGGGAACGGCACTACCGAATTGATACGTCTCATCGCTTTGGCATATTTCCGGCGGGGCGACCCCGTGCTTATCATAGAGCCTACCTATGGCGAGTATGAGGTGGCCTGCCGGCTGTCCGGCGCCCGCCCGGTGAAATACCGCGTTTTAGAAAAAAACGGTTTTATCCCTGATATTGAAACAGTGATAAAAACCATCCGGCAAAAACAGCCCCGCGCCATCTTTATCTGTAATCCCAACAACCCCACCGGCAAGTATCTCCAGCGTCGTGATATTGAAAAAGTATTGGAGGCGGTTAAAGACGGACTCCTTATCCTTGATGAGGCTTACGTCCCTTTCGTTGAACAAAGCTGGGATTCCCTCGGCCTTACGGAGCGCGGTAATATGATTATCCTGCGTTCCATGACCAAGGACTACGGTATACCCGGCCTGCGCCTGGGCTACGCCGTAGCCCCCCGTGAAATCATCGATGTTCTCCGTTCCGTCCTGCCGCCCTGGAACGTCAACGCCGTCGCCCAGCAGGCCGGCATCAGCCTTCTGGAAAACGATGCGTATCTCCGGGAAAGTCTTGATAAAACCCGTGAAGCCAAACAGTTTCTCGCCGGGGAATTGACCCGGCTTGGCCTTAAGGTACTGCCTTCAGATACTCACTACTTCCTCGTTAAGGTAAACAGCGGGACAGAGTGCCGCCAGGCTTTGCTTGCGCGGGGCATCATGGTGCGGGACTGCACATCGTTCGGGCTGCCGCAGTACATCCGCATCTCCCCCCGGACTTACCCGGAATGCTGCAAACTGGTGTCTGTTTTCAGTGCTCTTTTAAAACAAACAGGCAATATTGTTTAATGTCCGGCGCCTAAACGTATATAATGGGGACAATTATCTGCGCCGGAGGTTGTAAAATGGCGACTAAAAAAAACATGGTAAAAATTAACAAAGAAGTCCAGGAAGCTGTATCCAGGCTCAATGTGGATATGACGGGCATCGCCCGTATCAATGACCACAAAGGCACGAAGCTGGCTAAAGATGCTTTGAATCTGCTGCCTTCGGCAAAGTCCATCGTGGTGATGGGTATGGAAATCTGGCCGGAATTCCTCGACCTTACCTCGCCGGAAAGAATCGCCGGCGCGGCCAACCTGAACGACCTTTACCGCCGGCATTGCGATTCTCTCGGCGGACGCCTCACCGGCGCGGCTTACGAAGTCGCGCGGGCATCACGCAAAGCCGGGTTGAAAGCTTTACCCCTCGGCTACGGAGGCCCATCGGTGGACGGAAGGTTCCTCGAACCGGTAATCTCTTACAAACAGGCCGCCGAAGCCGCCGGACTGGGACGCATCGGCATGAGCAGCCTTTTGCTAACGCATCGCTTCGGCCCGCGGGTTGTTTTATCCGCCTGCCTGACGGAAGCCGTCCTGGAGCCGGATAAAATTATCGAGGAGCGGATTTGCCGCTACTGCAATGTCTGCGTCGGCAAATGCCCCGCCCACGCGCTGGGCCGCCCCGCCCCCGGCGAGGCCTACCTTCTCAATAAATTCGCCTGCCGGACTTACGTGGATGCAGCCGGCGGCTGCTCCGAATGCATGCGCGTTTGCCCTATCGCTTCTCCCAGGTACAATAAATGATTAAGGAGATACATGGATTTACTGAACAAGACTATCGAAAACATTAAACCGCTGGATAAAAAGGCGATGGCTGAAGCCCAGGCCCGCCAGGACCAGCTGACCAAGCCCGCCGGCAGTCTGGGTAGATTAGAGGAGGTGTCCGTCCGCATCGCCGGTATCCAGGGCAAAGCTAAACCCCAGATAAAATCCAAAGCCATGATTACCATGGCCGGCGACCACGGCGTTGTCGACGAGAAAATCGGCAACTGGCCGCGGGAGGTCACCGCCCAGATGGTGGAAAACTTCCTGCACGGCGGGGCCGGTATCAATGTGCTTTCGCGGCAGGTTGGCGCCAGAATAGTTTTTGTGGATATGGGCATTGCGTCCGACCTTAAGCCGGATAATCAGCTTATCGTTAAAAAAATTGGTTACGGCACGAAGAATATGTGCCTGGGTCCGGCCATGACCGGGAAACAGTCGGTAAAAGCCTTGGAAGCCGGCATCGATATTCTTAACACCGAGGCGGAAAAAGGCCTGGATATCGTCGGCACCGGCGATATGGGTATCGGTAATACTACTGCCAGCAGCGCTATCTTCGCGGCCATATCCGGCAAGTCTGCCGAGGAAGTGACCGGCCGCGGCACGGGCGCGACCGATGAGCAATTGAAACATAAAATCGACGTTATAAAGCGCGCTCTGGCGGTCAACAAGCCCAACCCCTCCCGACCCATTCAAACCCTGGCTAAAGTGGGTGGATTTGAAATAGGGGGGCTGGCAGGGGTGATACTGGGAGCGGCCGCCCGCCGTATCCCGGTGGTTATTGATGGCTTTATCTCCGGGGCAGCGGCTTTAATTGCCACAACGATGGCACCGCAGGCTAAAGAATATATCATCGCCGCTCACTATTCGGCGGAAGCCGGGCATGCCGCGATGCTGGACTATATGGGACTCAAGCCGTTATTGAATCTGGAGATGCGGCTTGGCGAGGGCACCGGCGCGGCGCTGGGCATCTTTATCGCCGAGGCCGGCGTGAGAACGCTCGTGGAAATGGCTACTTTCGCCGAAGCCGCCGTGGACGAAGGTGGCAATGCGAAAGAATAACCAAACCCCCATTTTTCGTCATGCCCGCGAAGCATATCCCGTACTCGATACGGGAGCGGTAATGACTTTTAGCTGGGAAGGGTGGCGGGGATACTGTAAACTGTAAACTGTAGACTGTTAACTGTAAACTAGAAAAGGAGAAAACTAATACGTTAAGTTTTATCGCGGCTATGCAGTTCCTCACCGGTATACCCATGCCGCTAAAGAAAGAGCTTAGTGCGCAGCAATTGGGGTGCGCTACATCTTACTTTCCGCTGGTGGGGCTGATACTGGGGGGGATACTGGCTGGATTGAACTGGGTCTTTAACCTGTTCCTCCCCACCCCGGTCGTTAATATCTTGCTTATAGTTATACTGGTGGGGCTGACCGGCGCGATGCATCTGGACGGCTTCGCGGATACCTGCGACGGCATGGCGGGGCACAAGCCGGTGGAAGAACGCTGGAAGGTCATGCATGACAGCCGGACGGGCGCTTTCGGGGTTGTTGGTCTCGTCCTGCTGCTGCTTGCCAAATATGTCGCCCTGGATAATGTCCCGGCGGACTTGATGACGCCTACCCTGCTTTTTGTGCCGGTAGTCAGCCGCTGGGCGATGGTCTACGCCATCTTTGCCTTCCGCTATGCGCGGCCGGAGGGGCTGGGGACGGCTTACAAAAACGCGACGCGCTGGCCGCAGTTTACCATTGCCACCGTATTTACTTTAGCCATCGCCGCCTTCCTTTACCCCCTGTTCTCTTATGCCGGATTTCTGCTGGTCGGCGGCATCTGGATAATCGCCACAGGGCTGGGATTCTACTTCAGGTATAAGTTTGCCGGGCTTACCGGTGATACTTACGGCGCTATCAATGAAGTATCAGAGGTAATGGCGCTACTGTTCGTGGTGATTATTGCCGTCATTTCACAAACTTAATTTAAAAAATAAAAGGTGTCATTGCGAGTCCATCACGGCGAAGTCGTGAGGCGAAGCAATCTCACGGTTAGCCAAAGGGATTGCTTCCTCGCTATCGCTTCTCGCAATGACGATTGAAGAATGATGAAAAAAGCCAAAACCATAATGATACAGGGCACCGCCTCATCAGTAGGGAAAAGCGTTATCGTGGCCGCGTTATGCCGCATCTTCAAGCAGGACGGCTATAAGGTGGCCCCCTTCAAGGCGCAGAACATGGCGCTCAACTCATTCGCGACGGCGGGGGGCGGGGAAATCGGGCGGGCGCAGGCCGTGCAGGCGGAAGCCGCCGGCATACCCCCTACCGTGGACATGAACCCCGTCCTGCTCAAGCCGACATCCGACGCCGGCTGCCAGGTAGTAGTGCTGGGCAAAGTGGCACGCAACATTTCCGCGCGGGACTATTACCAGTACACGCCATCGTTACTCGAGACCGTTAAAGAAGCGCTGGAAAGGCTGCGGAGCGAATACGATATCGTGGTCATCGAAGGCGCGCGCAGTCCGGCGGAAATCAACCTGCACAAGCAGGAAATAGTGAACATGCGCATCGCCAGAGAATCCGGCACGCCGGTGCTGCTGGCGGGGGACATCGACCGGGGCGGTGTTTTCGCCTCGCTGGTGGGCACGCTGGAACTGCTGGAAGAGGACGAGCGGCGTTATTTCAAGGGACTGATCATCAATAAATTCCGCGGGGATGTCTCACTGCTCCAACCGGCCATCGACTTCGTGGAAAAGCGCACCGGCCTGCCGATGCTGGGCGTGATACCCTACTTCAGAGATATACGCATCGCGCAGGAGGACTCGGTTTACCTGGACGAAAGAAAGGAAAGCGCCAGCCCGGCGGAACTGGAAATATGCGTTATCCGGCTGCCGCACATCGCCAACTTCGACGACTACGACCCGCTGGAAATGGAAGGGCTGAACATCAGCTACGTCACGCAGCTCTTCGAGATGGGGAACCCCCACCTCATCATCATCCCCGGCACGAAAAGCACGATTAACGATTTGCAGTATTTACACAACGTGGGGCTGGCACGGGTCATCCTGGAAAAAGCCCGGACGGGGACGCCGGTCATCGGCATCTGCGGCGGCTACCAGATGCTGGGCAAGAAAATCCGCGACCCGCACAAAGTGGAATCGGATAGGGTCGAAGTGAACGGCCTGGGACTGCTGGACGCGGTGACGGAATTCGAAGCGGAGAAGGCCACCAACCAGGTAACGGCCACCTGCACGGCAGATACCGGGCTGCTGGCGGGGATAAAGGGGCAGGCAGTGACCGGCTACGAAATCCACATGGGGCAGACGAGAGTCAACGAAGCCGCCACTCCTTTCCATATAACCGCCACGCCGCAGGGCCGTGACGAGCGCCCGGACGGCGCGGTGAACGCCAAAGGCAACATCATCGGCACCTACATCCACGGGCTGTTTTATAACGATAACTTCCGCATGGCGTTTCTGAATAACCTGCGCCGCTACTGGGGCTTGGCGGAGAGCCAGAATAATACCGCACCCGAACGGGACAAGGAATACGATAAGCTGGCGGGAATAGTGCAGGGGAGCCTGGATATTGCTAAGATAAAAGAGATAACGGAGAGGGTGGTGGAAGGCGCCAGGCGCCTGGTGCGCTCCTGCGTGCAGATGGCGGCCGAGGGGATGAAGGTGCGCACAATGAGCTCTCGGGTCATCGAGGCCCGCCGGACCATTCTCGAGCTCCTCCTCGCAAACCATCCGGCGGATTGCCTAGCCTGCCTGCGCGACGGGAGCTGCGAGCTCCAGGCCCTGGCCGAACGGCTCGGGGTGCGCCGCGGCGCCTATGAGCGCACCAAGAAGGTCATGGCCGTGGACGACATC
>DAOUGB010000059.1:0-4673 GCA_034429595.1 Dehalococcoidales bacterium | reverse complement strand
TCCACCTCATCCGCCGCTGCCGCATATGCCTTGCGGTCCGTAATATCCAGTTTGATAGCGTGAACCGGCGCTTTTTTCTCCTTAAAATAGGCCATCGCCTCATCCAGATGGTCCTGGCGGATATCCGCGATAACTACTTTCATGCCTGCCTCGGAGAATACCTTGGCCTGGCCGAACCCGGCGCCGGAAGCGCCCCCGGTAATAAAAGCAATCTTTCCCGCAAAATCTTTCATAATTTCCTCCGTTATAATACCGTTATATTGTTATATAACGTAATACGAGGTTCTAAAAGAATGCAACTTTGTACATAATAACGGGAAAATGAGGGGCTAAACAGGGAGAAGTGGGGAAGGGTATCGGGAATTGGTGCTAATTTGCAGTATTTCTCATTCTCCCAGCTTCTTCTTAAGCTCGTAGAGTTTGTTCAGGGCCTCCAATGGCGTCAGCGAGTTGATATCAAGCTCCGCCAGGGCTTTTTCCAGTTCCGTTTTCTGATTAAAAAGTGTTTCCTGCACGGCGGGCGCTTTAGTCTTTTTAGGTTTAGCTTCCCGGCCGTTGCTTTCCAGTTCGTCCAGAACTTCACGGGCGCGGTGGAGGACTGGCTTGGGCAGCCCCGCCAGCTGCGCCACGTGGATGCCGTAGCTTTTATCCACTCCGCCCGGCACAATCTTGTGCAGGAATATCACCTTGCCCGCTTCCTCGATGACGGCGACGTTATAGTTCTTGACCCGGGGGAGGTAGGAGGCTAAAGCCACCATCTCATGGTAATGGGTGGCGAAGACCGTCCGCGCGCCAAGCCCTTTATAGTTATGGATGTACTCCGCCACGGCGCGGGCGATAGAGAGACCATCGTAGGTGCTGGTGCCCCGCCCAATCTCGTCGAGTATCAAAAGCGAGCGGGAGGTGGCGTTGTTCAAGATATTGGCGGTCTCGACCATTTCCACCATAAAGGTCGATTGCCCCGCCGCCAGGTCGTCACGGGCGCCGATGCGCGTAAAAATGCGGTCGACGATGCCGATTTTAGCCGAACTCGCCGGGACATAACTGCCGATTTGCGCCAGCAGGACGATCAAAGCCACCTGCCGCAGATAGGTAGATTTGCCGGACATATTCGGCCCGGTCAGGACGATGAGCTGGGTAGCATCGTTGGAGAGGTAAATATCGTTGGGGACAAAGCTGCCCGTATCCAGTGTCCTTTCCACTACCGGGTGCCGCCCCTCTTTAATATCGATAACCGCGCTGTCGTTGAGCTCCGGCCGGACATAGTTATGGCGCGCCGCCATATCCGCCAGCGCGGCATAGACATCCAGCTGCGCCAGAGTTGCTCCCAAAGCTAAAATACGCTCGCTTTCCGCCGCCACCTGGCGGCAGACCCGGCGGTACAAATCCGTCTCCATCTGCTCCATGCGGTCGCGGGCATTGAGAATCATGGATTCGTACTCTTTTAATTCCGGCGTGAAGAACCGCTCCCCGTTAACGAGGGTCTGCTTGCGGATGAAGTCCTCCGGCACCTGCTTGAGGTTGGCGTTGGAGACTTCGATATAGTAACCGAAGACGTTGTTAAAGCCCACCTTGAGGTTTTTGATGCCGGTGCGTTCGCGCTCCTTGACCTCCAGGCTGGCGAGGTACTTTTTGGCGTTGGCGGAGACTTCCTTGAGCTTGTCCAATTCCTCGGAGAAGCCGTGTTTAATAACGTTGCCCTCGCCCAGTGTGGATGACGGCTCATCGACGATGGCTAGAGAGATAAGAGTGATAGCTTCCCGGCAGGGTTTGAGCTCCGCGATAAGGTCAGCGATGGCGGATTGGGGCACGGATCCTTCACTGCGTTCAGGATGACAAACGGAATCATTGTCATTCCGAGCTGCAGGCGAGGAATCCGTTTCCACTTTGTCATTCTGAAGGAGCGCAGCGACTGAAGAATCCGTTTTTCCGTGAGAGTGACCGGTTCCTTCACTTCGTTCAGGATGACTATCTTGAGAGAGGATTTCCTTGAGCTTCGGCACGGTTTCCAGGCTATGCTTTAAGGTGACCAGTTCCCGCGGGATGGCGATTTCACTGCGGATGCGGTTGATGAGCCGTTCTAAATCCGCGGTGTCCTTAAGGGCAGCCACGACCTGATGGCGCGCCATAGAGTTATCTACAAACCACGCGACCGCGTCCAATCGCCGGTTAAGCTCGGCGGGGTCGAGGAGAGGCTGGCCCAAACGCTTTCTTAAGAGCCGGCCGCCCATCGGGGTTTTGGTGGCATCGATGACCGCCAGCAGGGAACCATCGCTATTGCCGGAGCGCGCGCCCTGAAAGATTTCCAGATTGCGCTGGGTCTGCGCGTCCAGCGCCATAAACTCTTTGGTGTAATAGGTGGAGAGACGGTTAAGCTGCGCCAGCCCGGACTTCTGCGTTTCCCCAAGGTAATAGACCACCGCACCCGCCGCCCGGATGGCCAAAGGCAGATTGGCGCAGCCGTAGCCTTCCAGCGTTGTCACGGCAAAGTGGTCGAGCAGGGCCTGCCGCGCTATCTCAAGGCCGAACCGGTAGCTATCGAGTCGGGTGACATTTTCGATGGCCCCCAGGGCTTCAATATCAGCGCCCTCGGCGGCAACGACCTCGGAGGGGCTAAGTCGCTCCATCTCGGTCTTCGCGCGGGACAAAGGCAATTGCGTTACGGCGAACTCCGAGGTGGTGATATCGACCAGCGCGATGCCGACCTCCCCTTCGCCCGCGGCTACGCCCACGAGGTAGTTATTGGTCTTGCTGTTCAGCAGGTTAGGCTCCACGATGGTGCCGGGCGTAACCAGCCGGACGACATCGCGCTCCACCAGCCCTTTGGTCTCGCCGGGCTTGGTCAGCTGCTCGACGATGGCCACCTTGTAGCCCCTGTTGATGAGCCGGGCAAGGTAGCCCTCCAGAGCATGATAGGGAATACCGGCGAGGGGCACTTTATTGCCTTTGCCCATCTCCCGTGAAGTGAGCACGATTTCCAGTTCCCGCGATGTTATCCGCGCGTCCTCGTCAAACGTCTCATAAAAATCCCCCAGCCGGAACAGCACGATGGCGTTAGGATACTGCTTCTTGATGCGGAGGTACTGGCGGCGGATGGGGGTGACATCATCTTTCATTGCAAGGGAATTATAGCAGATTTAAGTTCACAGTTTACAGTAGACAGTTTACAGTTTTTAATTGTCATTGCGAGGAACGTTCATGGTGAGCTTGCCGAACCATAGTGACGAAGCAATCTCACCGCCTTGTCATACTGATGATTCGTTATTCGTTTTTTTAATTTTTCTTGGTGTTCCAGCTTTGGGTCGTAGCTGATTCGTTGAGGCATTCGTTTTGATTCGTTTTATGTTAAGCCAGTTAACGGCCTGCAGCACACAGTTGACAGTTTACAGGAATAAGGGGAGAAGGGGAAGGGGGTTTTGTCGCTGTTTTCCCGGTGACAGGGGAAACGGGAGGGCGGGGTGAGGTATAATAACGCTTGAAGAACGGGTTAGCACGGCCAAAGGAGATTAGAGATGAAGATTTTAGCTATATCATGCAGTCCGCGGAAGGACGGCAACACGGTAGCCATGCTGAACGAGGCGCTCAAGGCGGCCAAAGCCGAAGGGGCGGAAGTGGAGCTTTACAGCGTGGCCGGGAAGAACCACCAGCCGTGCGAAGGCTGCTGGAACTGCGTAAAAACAGGTAAATGCAAAATCAAGGACGATACGGCGTTACTTTTCGAGAAAATGCTGGCGGCGAACGGCATTATCTTCGGGACGCCGGTCTATTTCTGGGGCATGACGGCGCAGGCCAAGGCTATCATCGACAGGACGATATCTTTGAGGGAACCGGGGGCAAACCTGGCGAATAAAGTCTGCGGGGTGGTGGCTTCCGCGGGGAGCCTGGGGATGGCGGACGCGCTCAAGGACTTCAGCTATTACATCATCCAGCGGCGGATGCTGCCCGCCAACCAGGTTTCCGCCTATATACAATCGCCGGAGGACCTGCAAAAGATGCCCAAGTGCGTGAAAGCTTTAAAGATGCTGGGGCAGCAGATGGTGGCTTTGGTGAAGATGGATTTCAAGTACCCGGAGGAATTTGCCAAAGGGCCGGGCGCATTCGGGACGCACACGAAATAAAAGCAAATCTCAAAAATCAAAAACAAAAAAACCATTAGTCTCTCCTCCAGCTGCGCTCAAGGGCAGGCTCTTCACGGGGGAGAGACGGGAAATAAAGAATTTATGCCCCATCATGCCGTTAATGACTGGTGAAACGTTTTTTCCGTTGCATTCCGTTTATCAATGGGATACCCTTAAAGAAGGCAGTGTCTGCACCCTTCAAAAGATAAAGACAGTAAAAATACACTAATTATAAATATAGAACCTCATTCAAACAGGATAGACTTAAAGCATGGATTCCTTTTTCTCCAACATCATTTCTTTTACCGGCAGCCCTGACGCGTGGACGGTTTTCCTTCTCCTGGCATGGTGTTTCATCGGGGAGGTAGGCATAGCTATTCCTTACGCGCTGGAGAGCTTCTGGCTGCTGGTTGGTTTCAGCCTGGGGGCGGGGGAATTACCGGCAGGATTTTTACTAGCGCTATGGGTGGCCGCGCAGGCCGGGCGGCAGGCAGGCTCGCTGGGACTTTACCGCATCGCCAGATTCGGCGTACCGGCGCTGGAAAAGTTCTTCCA
>DAOUGB010000058.1:0-4765 GCA_034429595.1 Dehalococcoidales bacterium | reverse complement strand
CCGATCATCATCTACATAGGCATTATAGCCGCTGCCGGCTGGACTCAGGTTGCGACGTATCGCAGGCTCAAGGGCGGCAAATCTTCCAAGAAGAGCGCCGTCGCGGCGTACGCCTAACAATTCCCCCTGTTATGAGGTAGGCCGGCGTCCCGGCCTACCTCATACGCAAATAAGAGGGGAATAGGCGTTAAACAAAGGGGGAATTGTAAAATGCCAATAAACCTACTCGGCAAACAGATAGACCCGAAAAAGGCTCTCGGGAAAATCAAGCAGCGCTCCCAGATGATGCACCTGTACACTGATGACGGGCGCGTGCCTGACCACGAGCTGGACGTGCTAAAGGGGTGCGCCGTACAACACGAATGGTACTCCGGCTGGCTCATGGACTCGGAGAACCAGTTTCAGGACGAAACCACCGGCGCCTGGTATCAGCTGATCGGGGAGCGCTCCACGATCCCGATATGCCTGCTGAAGCCTAACCAGGTGAAGGACCTCAAAGACCTGCTCGATCGTATTTTCCATGAATCCTGGACGCTCGACCTGATGAAAATATCTCGCGATGTTGAAAAAGAAAAATCCAAAGCCTGGACCTACATAATCCTCGGGACCCCGATAATCCTCGGTGCGCTGATCCTTGGTATCATGGCGATCGGCGCGTGGAAGAGTTAAGAAAATGCAGAATGTCTATCAAAGCCCGATAGTGATCATAGGTACAATCGTTCTGGCGGCTATTACCCTGGTCGTCCTTTTCATTTTTCAGCGCCGCCACGCCGGCAATAAGTACAAGCCGAGCAAAAAAGAGCTCGACCGCATTTTAAACGAACAAAAATCCCGCGCCGCCGCGCCGGCGGAGAATCCCGAGATCGTCGCGCAGTCCCCCACGGGCCAGGTCAACGCCCGCGTGTACGACGCTGCAACGCGTTCATTCGGCTTTCGTTGGATTAACAGGCTGCCGGATAAGGACTACGGCCGGCAATGGGACTTCGGGAACATACACGGGTTTTCTGTGTTTAAAGACCTCTACGGGCAGATCACGCCGGTTGTCCCCAGCATTGACCTGCACCATTCGCCCGCCGAGCTCTACGAGGCGATTAATACTGAAGAGGACATAGCTACGACCATAGCACCGCAAAAGGCCGACAATTCCAAGATCAAGATCGGCCTGCTGGTATTCGCCGCCGTAGTAGCGCTATTTTTAATGTTTCTGGCGGCAAGGGGGTAAGCGTGGACGAGAACGAACGCAACAACAGCAACCACACCGAGCTAAAGGAATTTGCCAACCTCGGCCTGTTTGACGGGGCTTTTACCAGCGCCGGGACGCCCTCGGCGATCCGGGAGTTTGTCGATCGCGGCGAAAAAATGGAAGACCTGCTGCTGCGCGCTTACTTCCGGGACGCCAACCACATGAACGCCATGATACGGCTATACCGGAAGGCGGTCCATTTCAACGACAAGGAATTGCAGCAGCTGCTGTTGAACCACGCCGCCGGCTATCCTGCAATACAGGGCCAGCGGATCGACATCCTGTTGAGGGCCGTGATCGGGCAGTACCACTTGGATCAGAAAAAACAGGGCTTTAGCCTGCGCCGCGCGTTCGGCCTGGAAGATAAAAAGCCCGAGGCTGGCCAATAATGATCAGCACGGACCGGATAGCGACCTTCACGCTGATAACCGGCCCTCGTGGCTCATGCAAAACGCTTTTGGCCACGTCATTCCAGGTCAGGCTTCTGCTGAAAGCGTTTTATATGCGAGAGATGCAGGGCCGGGAACTCAATGTGTGGTCGAACTACCCCGTCGGCTTCTACCACAAGTCAGAAATCGACGGTAAAACCGTCTACTTACAGCCGCGCCCCCTGAACATGGAGGCCGTTTACCTCATGGATAGCGAACTATTCAACGGCTGGTTGTTCATCGACGAGATAGATCAGTGGTACGACCGCCAGGAATGGGCCAATACCACGCAGAAGTTACTCAACAAGGGCATGACGCAGATACGAAAAAAGAAAATGAGCATCGTCGGCACTATACAGAACATGGCCTGGCTGAATAGCCGGGGCCAATTCCAGGCAGACATACAAATAACCTGCCGTGAGGCCGCGTTTTCCCCCTTTGGCCGCAAAATGGGGCTCGATCTCGGGGAGTGTGCCTTTCTGAGCTTCCGCGATCTATCCGGCGTAATGACCGGATACCGATATGAAGAGTCCTGGCAGACATATAACAAGATGTTCTGGGGCCGGCGCTTCTGGAACCTGTACAACACCGATTATACGTTCGACCCGCTGTCAACACAGGTAAAGTACAGGATCAAGGCGCCGACCAAGGAAATCATCATCGGCGGGGTAGACGACATCGGCCCCCTGAAGAGCCAGGTAAAAGAGCGTGAGCTGGTGCTCGTTTCTCAGTTAGTGGAAGACCTGCGCAGACAGGGAATCACCACGATCAGCAAGGTAACGTTTAGGGACATGGTGACGCAGCAGGGCGCACCTATATCTAAGTACAAGATAGAAAAACATCTGGCGGAATTGGGCGCCAGCACCGGCGGCAAAGAGTATGCGTTTTAAGGGAGAGAAAAAATTCTTAATCCTTAGTATTAAATTTTTATAAGGCGGTCAAAATGGACCCGACAGTTGTAACTATAACCGATTGGAGCAACCTGGTTGACGCGGTGCAAAATTCCATCGACGGCCACACCGCCGCCATGACGGCGCTTAACACGACGATCAATGACATTTACTCGCAACTGCTGATAATCGGCGTGGTCCTGGTTATCGTCGTCCTGGCGTACTGGCATCGGGACCGGATGCTGTACCTCATGGCCGGAGCCGGCAGCCTGGCGGTGACGATCAACTATTTCCTGTACGGCAACTGGTATCTCACCTTTATTTTCCTGCTATTCAGCGTCTACAGCTTTATCAAGGGATTCATAGACCGGAGGCCAGAACATGGGTAATGCGCAGTATTACGACCAGCTAATCGCGCAGGGGACGCCGCAGGACCAGGCGGCAATCCTGGCCGGCTTCATGCCGGGGCAGCTGCCGCCGGAACAGCGGCCCGAAACCCCGGCTGACGTGTATCTGGATTCGACAACCGGCGAGTTCACCCGCGGCACTGAGGCGCAGCAGGCCGCGCGGCAGAGCCAGGCCCAGCCTAACGCTAACCTGGGGGCCGCCGCGCCGGTATCCCCGGACTATAAGCCGCCGGCCGCGCCGGCCGCGCCGGCAGTCACCGAGTATATCCCCCGGCCCGAGCGCCCGGCCCTCGGTGACTTCGATAAACCAACGTTGGTTATGCCGACGCGCCTTAACCCTAACGAGGGCTTCCAGTCGGTAGTCACGGATTACGCTAAACAGCACCCCTCGGCCGTGGTACGTATCGGTGACTACTATTATCGTCCCGTCGTCAGCATCGAGCAGGAACGTGAGTTCAAAGCCGAGGGGCTAAACACCGATCAGATGTACGCCCGCATCATCCAGGGGATACTACGCGGCGAGCTGGCGTACGGCAACCTGCAATCCCCCGTTGGCCAATTCGTCGAGGCCGGCCAGCCGGTGCTGCCGAAGCCGACGGGCTGGTACAGTGATATCCGGCTGCGCCAGCAATGGGCGGAGTATGAAAAAGAGCTGGACGCCAAGGCGAACGAGATCGCGGCGCAAAAAGCCGAACTGCTGGCCGACGTTGAAAAGGGGCTTTTCCCCGGCAAGTCGCACGCCGAGGTCGAAAAACTAAAGGGGGAGGGTAACACGCGCCTGCTGGGTGATGCTTGGCAAAACCTGGAACCGGCCGTGGCCGATGAGCTGTCCAAGAAAATACAGCAGGCCCAATATATCGAATTGCAAAACGCGCTCATTCAGGCCCTTAAGGAACAGGGCCACTACAAATACTACGAAAACCGTCCCGGCGCCGAGGTAGACGCCGCCGTACAGGCTGAAGCCGCCGCCATTGTCAAAGGGAAAGCGCTGCCCGTTACATTCACCGCGACCGGCGTCTATTACAACCTGGACGCCATACTAAAATCCAAGTCGCTGACGGCCGCTTACCTGGCGAAGTTCCCCGGCGAAAAAGCCGCGGTCAACCGGATTCAAGAGGAAATCGCCGAGGCCGGGAAATACAAAGTGCTGCCGGACGGCCAGGGCATACCCCTGGCCAGCGTCAAGGACAAAAACGGGAAAACGATCAGCCTCGGCTGGAACGACCTGGATGCTAAATACCGCCGGATCGGCGAATCACAGGGCGCCGCCGCCATGCTCGCCGCTATGGAAGCCGACGTTGTAAAACTATCGACCGGCGAGTATATCAACAAAAGCGATTACGACGGGCTGACTGCGGCGCAGCAGCGGGATATCGTCACCCTCGGGATCGACCGCTTCAACACCAAGTACGGCGAGGCGGCAACCGGCCGCGCCGCCTACTGGCGCAAC
Organism: Dehalococcoidales bacterium; assembly: GCA_034429595.1. GTDB lineage: Bacteria > Chloroflexota > Dehalococcoidia > Dehalococcoidales > RBG-16-60-22 > RBG-13-51-18. The sequence goes on along the minus strand of DAOUGB010000058.1, from coordinate 347 downwards.
ATCGCCGAAACGGACCCGGAATATCTCAAAAAAGCCAATCCCGACGCCTACAACGTCCTGGAACTGAAGGGCGAAGCCGCCTTTGAGGACTATCTGAGTCTGATCGCCAAGAGGGAAGCCGCGCAGGGGGAGTCCCACCAGCTGGCCAGTAAGATCAAGTTCGCCCAGCTACAGGCGGTTGACAGCGTGTCCAAGTGGTACAAGGACGTGGAAAAGGCGGCCAAAACCGACGGCGTGAACCTGAAAAACATCAGCCCAGCGGAGTACCAGGACTTCATGACCCGGCACCCCGAACTGGTGGAACGCATGACCGGCTATATCTACAATCCCAAAGACATGTCGGCCGC
>DAOUGB010000057.1:0-2513 GCA_034429595.1 Dehalococcoidales bacterium | reverse complement strand
TGGGCGCCTGTTTCCGTCAGGAAATTTCCCAGTGCATCCACTAATTCCGCACTCGCCGCTATTTCAACTTTCAACCATTTTTCCGGTTCTCTTTCTGTCATGGATACACCTGTAATATTAGGAAGTTAATTGAAAATCTGCTTTCCCAAGCTGATTTATTAAAGATATATCCTCTTTTGGTTAATTTTTCAAGCGGGGTGTATGCTTATTATGTGCTCCAGAAGGAGCGATGAATCTGAAAAGGAAGGGGCTGACGGAGCTACGGGCCGCTGGACGACAACGACGGTGCAGCCTTCCCGGCGGGCGGCTTCCATCTTTTCCCTTACTCCTCCCGCTTGCCCGCTGTCCTTGGTGACGAGGACGCCGACGGCGAATCTTCTGATGGCGTCACGGTTTTCCTCAAGAGAAAAAGGGCCCCGTGCGGCGATGATGTGGTCTTCCGGGATGCCCGCGGCCTGGCAGGCTTCCATGGACGACTTTTCCGGCAGAACCCGGACGATAAGCGGAATGTTGGTTTTCTCCGCCTCGCGGGCGTAAGGCGCGAGGTTTCTGGAACCTGTCGTGAGAAGTACGGGTTTATTGGCGGCGAAGGCCGCCTTCGCCGCCTCGTGATGATCGGCGGCGTAGATAATTCCGGCTTCTGTATAAGGGGTGTCGGCCGGACGTACATAAGCAAGATAAGGTATGGCCGCGATCCGGGCGGCTTCGCGGGCTGCGGCGTGGGCGCCGGCGGCATAAGGATGAGCGGCATCCACAAGAAGCGCTATTCCCCGGGCTTTGACGAGTGCATAAATTTCATCGGCATCCATTGGACCTCTGCGCAGGGTGATATTCGAATGAGAGCCGACGTCCAAGTCAATCTGCGTGGCGCAGGAAACCAGAACGCGGTATCCGGCGCGGGCAAGACTGACGGAGATGAGAGAGGTTTCACTTGTACCTCCCATGAGCAATATCATATCCGGTAACCCCTGGGGGTAATGAATTTTCCGTCAATAATTTTGGAAGTACTGTTTCCGACTATGATAATGCTTGTCATATTTATATCTACTTCCAGAAGTTTATCGAGGCTCGCCAGGACAATTTTTTCACCGGGGCGCCCTGCGTCGGTCACAATGCCGACCGGCGTGGAACCGGGACGACAATTTAAAAGAATGGCCACAGCCTCTTTCAAATGCAAAGTCCTTTTTTTACTTTTTGGGTTATAAAGGGCAATAACAAGATCAGCCCCGGCTACGGCTTCGATCCTTTTCCGGATTGTTTCCCAGGATAGGAGCAGGTCGCTCAGGCTGATGACGGCAAAATCGAGCATCAGCGGTGACCCTATTCTTGCGGCTGCAGCTGTGGCCGATGTCACGCCGGGTATTGTTTCGATGGGCACATGGAACTCCAATGCATGGTTCAGTTCGAGGGCCAGGCCCGCCATGCCGTAAATACCGGCATCTCCCGAGGAGACGAGAGCTACCACATTACCTTGTGCGGCGCTTTCGAGCGCGGCGCGGCAGCGTTCCACCTCCCGGGTCATGCCGGAAGAAATTATCTCTTTCCCTTCCGTTAGATCTTTGATGAGGTCGAGATACATTTTATAACCGGCCACGACATTGCTTTCAGTAATCGCCTTTTCCGCCCGTCTGGTCCGGTCTTCCGGACCGCCGGGGCCGATGCCGACTACGTAAAGTTTTCCCGCGCTATTGCCACTGTTATGCTTTTCCATATTATCCTCTCCAGAATTAGTCTCGTATGCTTTCCCGCAAGAAGTGCCGCCGGTTCCGCCACAGCCGGCAGGCCCACTTTTTTCTGTGCAAGCTCCGAACCGGCGAATACCTTTTTGGCCTCTCTGATTTCCTCGGAAGTGATGAGGCGAAGAGGAATTCCCAGACGAACGGCAGCCTCGATAAGCCCCTCTTCCTGAGCCTTAATGTCGGCGGAAGCAAGGAGCCTTACCTCTTCCGGATCGGCCTTTATTTCCGACAGCGCTTTTTTTATTGCTTCGATAATCTCTTCAGCTTTCGCTCCCCGGCGGCAACCGACGCCGACGATGAGCGACTTGAGCGCCTCCGTCGTTGTTGTAATTACCGGTTCCGCACCGATGGCATTGGCTGCCTGGAGCGCGATTTCATTGGCTCCCCCTTCATGGCCGGAAAGAAGACTTACAGCGAAACGGCCCATGGCGTCGACAACGACAACAGCCGGATCAGTATACTTGCTCTTCACATGGGGGGCGATGGCGCGCACAACAACACCGGCGGGCGCCACATAGATGAGAGCTTGATATTGATTGAAGATCGCCGCGGTAAGCTCAACAATGCTCTTGAAACGCAATGCATCTATGTCCATATGGATGCTTTGATGAACAAAAAGATTTGCCTGGGGAAAGCCTGTAGCCAGTTGTCTTATAACCTGCACGCCTTCGGTGGATAAAGTCACCAGGGCTGTTTTTATCATATTGCCTCCGTGCCTTTTCTAAATTCATGGCTGAACCGCGCATCGTAGAGTTTTGATACCGGGATATCCCT
>DAOUGB010000056.1:0-1575 GCA_034429595.1 Dehalococcoidales bacterium | reverse complement strand
CCGCCGGTGATCAAAGACCTGGACGCCTTTATGGGGAAATTGGCGGAGGGGATTCCGCTGGGAAGAGAAGGCACGGTGGAAGATATCGCCTCCGCCGCCCTGTTCCTGGCCTCCGACGAATCATCCTACGTCACCGGGGACAGCATCCGCGTAGGCGGCGGCATGCCTAACCATTAGGGTTTAGGAAAAAGACGCGCGATGCGTTCAGAAATGCGCACCGAGCTTTCCTTAATCTCGGCGATAATCTCTTTTTCTTTGGGACGCAGGCGGATTTCCGGCCCGACGAGGCTTAAGACTACGGGCATACTGTAGTTCTTAACAGGCACGGATACGCACATACCGCCGGGGACCCTTTCCCCGTAAGTTACGGTGTATCCCTGCCGGCGTATTTCTTTAATCTGCTCGGTCAGCCGCTCCCGGTTGGTCAGGTGGTGTTCGTTAGGGTAGACTAATGCTTCACCATCCAGTAATTCCTTTATTTGTTTATCCGGCAGGAGCGAAAGCAGCACTCTCATCGAAGCGCCGGCGTGCCAGGGGCCGGACATCTGGCTTTCCTGGGTTACTCTTAATTCGTACTGGCTCGGTATTTCATACAGGGAAACGTGGAAGATACCTATCATAATATCCAGAGACACCGTTTCTTCAGATAATTTTGACAGGCGTTTCATTTCCTCGTTGGCGCACAGGATAAGATATTCATGGGTGGTAACCGGATTCGAGGCCAGCCGTGTAATCAGGGGGCCAAGGTAATAACGGCGGTTGATGACGTCCTGCACGACGAAGCGGGATTGCTCCAGGAGCTTGAGCACCCGGTGGACAGTTGATTTCCCGAGGTTGCACTCCCTGGCAATGTCAGTTAACGCATGGAAATCATTACCGATGCAGGCGAGAATACTCGTGGCATGGGCAATGGAACCCGTTAGTTGGTCGTTTAGCTCATGATTCACGTGATTATTATTATAGCATTTCTGAAAAAAAGTCCAGTTTTTTATGCCGGATATTTTGGCTTGCCCCGGCGCGCTTTGATTTTTTATATGGAACGATAGAAAATCCTATCGCGGCAGAGGGAAAGGATGGAGCGGGAGACGGGATTCGAACCCGCGACTTCCTGCTTGGGAAGCAGACATTCTACCACTGAATTACTCCCGCTCGAGACGCTATAATTTTAGCCCAAAAGGCCGGTGTTGTAAAGGAATCAACAGGATTTTTTGCAGCGTAACCGTTTCTAGGTATTCTCTCCATATATTATTGTAAGCAGGATAGATATTTCAGCGGATGAAACGGGTAAGTTTATTTTATAAACTGTATACAAAGTGGAACATTTGACTTTTTTTTTACACATTGATATACTCGCCATGAGCATTTGCCCTTGAAATGGACGGGGCATATTGGAAATAATTTCAGGTATACCAAAAAAACTAAGGAGGAGAAGGTATGGCTCAGGATTTTGTAAATTTGTTGGCGGATCTTAAAGAGGAAGAGGTTCTGGCTCTGACCAAGAAGAGGCTTGAATCTAAAGAAGACCCTCTCAAGATCATGGAAGACGCCCGGAAGGGTATGGAAATCGTTGGCAAG
>DAOUGB010000055.1:0-2392 GCA_034429595.1 Dehalococcoidales bacterium | reverse complement strand
CGCCAAAGGCGGGTGGGCTTCCGGCTTCTGTGAAAACCGCCTGCCCTACGGCAGGACTTACATTTTCTCCACCGGCGTAACTTCGGGCGACTCCCGCCCTAGCTTGATTCAAAATATTTACAGCCGCGTTGTGATCCCTGTCATGGCGAGTACCACAATTCGGACAATCCCATTCCCTGATCGAGAGGGACAATTCTGGCAACACATACCCGCAGGTGTGGCAGGTTTTGGAAGATGGATAGAACCTGTCAATGCGTTCCGCCCATGAACCGTACCACTTCGCTTTGTATTCCAGCATTACCCGGAACATGCCGAAACCTACGCTAGAGATTGCCTTTGCCAGTTTGCGGTTTTTCACCATCCCACGCAGGTTCAAGTCCTCTATCCCAATGAAGCCGTAACGATCTATCAGGTTCTTGCTTGCTTTATGCAGGAAGTCTGCCCGTTGGTTAGCAACCTTCTCATGCTGTCTGGCAAGCAGGATACGCGCTTTCTCTCTACCCGATGATCCTTTCTTTCGGCGGGACAACTGCCGTTGCAACCGATGAAGCCGCTTCTCCGCTTTCTGCAAGTGCCTGGGATTATCAATCTTCTCACCATCCGATGTAACGAGAAAAGACTTAAGCCCCAGGTCAATGCCAACCTCGCCGTCATGTGGTACAGGATCGGGTATCTCCATCTCGCATTGGATAGAAGCAAAGTATTTACCGCTTTTGGTTTTCGATACGGTAACGTTCTTTGCAGTACCTTCCAACGATCTATGGAAAACGGCCTTGATCCATCCCACTTTAGGCAGGAATACTTTCGACTCGGAGAACTTGAAACGTTGGGGGTAACGGATAGATTGATCGTGTTTCTTTGATTTGAACTTTGGGAATTTGGCTCGCTTTGCAAAGAAGTTCTTATAGGCTGTATCCAGGTCTTGCAACTTCTGTTGGAGCACCTGGGAGTCAGCTTCCTTCAGCCATTCCGCATCGGGTGTATTCTTTAGCTCAACTAACCTATCGGCTAATTGATTGTAGGTTAGACCCTTACCTATTTCCTTGTACGTAGTCTTTCGCAGGTTCAACGCCCAATTCCAGACGAATCTGGCATGGCCGAATTGAACGGCCAGCGCGTGCTGTTGCGTGGAATTGGGGTAGAGCCTGTAGTGGAAAGACTTACGGATGAGCATTACTCGCCCTTTTGGTTGACGATGTACTGTTGTACGACTTCCAGGGTAACAGCGCCAACAGTAGAAATGAATTTACTACGTGTCCATAGCGTAGGAAGACGTTTCTTCAGCCAGGGGAATTCCTTGCGTAGTTCGTGAGAGGTATAGCCCTTGATCTTTGCCACTACTTGATTTACACCGACTCGCGGGTCAATATCCAGTAGCAGGTGAACGTGATCGGGCATTACCTCTATTTCCATTACGGTATATCCGTATTCCTCTTGCTTTTCCAGCACCAGCTCTTTCATCCTTGCCGAAACCGCATCATTCAGAACCGGACGGCGATATTTCGGGCAAAAGATTACATGGTACTGGCAACTATAGACAATGCTGTGATCGGTATGATAGGGCTTGTCTGTCTGTTCTAGTTTCATATCTACTCAATTCGTTAGATAGATAACACTAGTATACTACAGAACAGACGTTCCTGTCAAGTGTGAGGCTAAAGCCGCTAAAGCGAGTGAAGGGCTTATATCCCATGGCTGCAAGCCCTGGGTTTTACGCCCTATTTTTATAAAATCGCCCCGGCTGGGGCGATTTTTCTATGTGTCTCCGCGCTCCAGCTTCTCGCGGATGGCTGCTTCGACCCACTGGCTGCGCTCTCCCCTGGGGGGAAGTTGCGCAACCAGATCGGGCAAAAGTGTAAATGTGATAGAGACACGCCGCGGCTGGTCGCTCTTGCGCCGCCCGCCGCCCTGATTGCCGCCCGGCCTGCCTTTTTTCCCCGCCATGCTGTCCTCCGCTTAGATGCACAAACTTTCGCGGTCGTTGCTGTCCTGGATGCGCGCCAGGTCGAAATTGTGGTTGCGCCAGGCAAACTCGTACAGACTCAACCGGTGCAGCCGCCCGCCGCGCTCGCGGATCGTGACCGTCTTCTCGCCGATCGATTCGATGGTCCCCACATAAGCGAGATTGTACGAGTCGTATTCGGCGTGGTCGCCCACCTTGAAAGCGAGCTCGAATTCGTGCGGGGTCTGCGCGTTCTGTATCCAGCCGTAAAGGCGGAGCGACTGTTTGGGCTCGATATCGGCGTGGTAGATATTCCCGTTCCAGTTTTTCTCCGCACCTTTGCCGGTGATGTTTTTGACCGTGATCATGAGTCCCTCCCCGTTACGATTTCCCAGTTCATGTACGGCTTCTGCGCGTACAGGGTGATGATCTGGGCGTTGCTCATTTCGA
>DAOUGB010000054.1:0-37597 GCA_034429595.1 Dehalococcoidales bacterium | reverse complement strand
GCACTCGGCGAGCCTTTGGGGACGGCAATGATGATAGCGATAACATTGAAAACAATAATGAGCACCAGCCACGTAGTGAGACATCCGTGTCTTTTCTTCTGTTTTACATATGATGAATCCTGTAACATTTTGCGGATATTCTTTCTTCTTTTTTACTTGATTAAAGATAGAAAATGGCGGATTGATGCCACACTTTTCCGGTATTCTTCCGGCTTTAAAACAACCGTTGCCGCTTCGGGGTCGATGGGGTGGTTGGGAGAAGGGTCACCATAATAGCGGGGTTCCAGGTGGCAATGCAGATGTGGCACGGCGTTACCGAGAATCTGGAAATTCATTTTGTCCGCTTTATAGACGTTTTCCAGCGCCATGCCAGCGCGCATCATATCATCGAAGAACAATTCCCGCTCATCCTGCGGCAGCTCATAGGGCTCGCGGACATGCTTGTGGCAAATCAGGCCGCAGTAGCCTTTGACATACTGGTTATTGACCAGCACCAGTCGGCTAATAGTAAGATCAGCGACAAAATAATTGGAGTCGTTATCCGCGCCGAGGGCTTTTACCAGCCCACAAAGCGGGCAATTTTCCCCACGTACCAGCGCATCCCATTCTTTACGGGGCATCCATTGGTTAGGCATAGAAGGATTTATAGCACCGCCTTTTTCCTGTGCCACTCCGTCGCCTGCTCATAGGCGTAAGCCACGTGCAGGATTTTTTCCTCGCTAAAGTGCTTGCCGATTATCTGCATGCCCACCGGCAGGCCGTCCACAAAGCCCGCCGGGATGGAAATGCCCGGCACCCCGGCGATATTAACCGGCAGGGTACAGACATCGCTTAAATACATGGACAGGGGGTCGTCTTTCCTTTCCCCTATTTTAAAGGGGACGGTGGGGGAGGTGGGGGTAATCAAAGCGTCATACTTTTCAAAGACGGCATCAAACTCGCGGCGGATGAGGGTGCGCACTTTTTGCGCCTTGACATACCAGGCATCGTAGTAACCGGCGGAAAGCGCGTAGGTGCCGAGCATGATGCGCCGCTTGACCTCCGGCCCGAAGCCGTTTTCCCGAGTCTTTTCCATGCTTTCCCACATCGTATCGCCCTTGTAGGAATAGCCGTATTTCACGCCGTCATAGCGCGCCAGATTGGCGGAGCACTCGCTGGGGGCGATGATGTAATAGACCGCCAGGGAATAAGGGGTGTGGGGCAAAGATACTTCCTCTAATGAAGCGCCGAGCTCTTCCAGTTTTTTAATGGCGGCTTTCATGGCGTCGGCGACGCCGGGCTGCATGCCTTCAACATAATATTCTTCAGGGATACCGAGTTTCATACCTTTTAAATCGGCCTTCAAACTCTGCGTATAGTCCGGCACCGGCTCCGGCACGGATGTTGAATCCCGCTTATCATGGCCGGAGATAACGTTCAGCAAAATAGCGCTATCGGTAACGTCCTGCGTCAGCGGGCCAATCTGGTCGAGCGAGGAGGCGAAGGCCACCAGCCCGTAACGGCTGACCCGGCCGTAAGTGGGCTTCATCCCCACGACGCTGCAAAAGCCCGCCGGCTGGCGGATACTCCCGCCCGTGTCCGACCCTAAAGCGCAGACGGCCTCACCGGCGGCGACCGATACCGCCGAACCGCCGCTGGAACCGCCGGGCACGCGCTCCAAATCCCAGGGGTTACGGGTGGTAAATAAAGCGGAGTTTTCTGTTGACGAACCCATGGCGAACTCGTCCATGTTGGCCTTGCCTACCATCACCGCCCCGGCATCATTGAGCTTTTCCACCACGGCCGCGTTATACGGCGGCACGAAGTTTTCCAGCATCTTCGAGGAGCAGGTGGTCTTAACGCCGCGGGTGCACATGTTATCCTTGATAACGATGGGAATACCCGTCACCGGGCCGGCCTTGCCCGCCGCGATAGCCTCATCGGCTTTACGGGCGCGCTCTAAAGCAAGCTCTTCCGTGACCGTTACCAGAGCGGACACTTCAGGTTCCACCTGTTTAACGCGCTCCAGGTAGCCCTTCGTCAGTTCGACCGACGATATTTTCTTTGCCTGAAGAAGCTTTTGCGCCTCGTGAATCGTTAACTGCATGGTTAGCACCTGTCTTTCCTGAACTAAAAAACCTTATTCCAATACCGCCCGTACTCTAAAGTAATCATCTTCCCGGCGCGGGGCATTAGCCAGGACATCATCCGGCGGCAGCGAAGGCGTTACGCTATCTTCCCGCATCACGCTACGTAACTCCACGGACTGCGCGGTCGGCGGCACGCCCTCGGTAGCTACCTTCTGCAATACTTCAAAATGCTCCAGCAGATTTGATAGCTGGTCAGAAAGCCGCGTTATCTCTTCTTCCGTTAAAGCGATGCGGGCCAGCCTGGCGATATGCAGGACTTCTTCTCTACTTAGTTTCATAATTTGCTCCCGGAAATACCGATTTACACGCCAAATTATAACACCCGCTTTCAGCTACGGGCAAACAAAAGGGACAATGACAACGATAATTTTTTAAAAAATTTTACTCGATTTATTTACATAAAAAAGCTATAATGTAGGTATTAAACTTTTTATTTTTTATTTTAGTAAGGAGGCGTAGTATGGGGGAGAGGGTGATGATATTTATTGATGGCAGTAATTTATACCATTCCCTGAAAAATTATTTCAACAGAACAGACCTTGACCTTGGCAAATTCACACGTAAACTTCTCGGCAGGCGCACCCATGTCAGGACATATTATTACAACGCGAGGGTGGGGCAAAAGCAGGAACCGGAACTTTATAAACAGCAGCAGGCTTTCTTTGCCGGCGTCAACGCTATCCCCTACACCGAGTTGCGGCTCGGCCGTCTGGTTTATACCAACTGGCCCAGCGTACCGCCTTATGAAAAGGGCACAGACGTACAGCTGGCCACGGATATGATAACCCATAGCTATAAAAACAATTATGATGTAGCCGTTCTCGTGGCCGGGGATAATGATTTTGCCGGGGCCGTCCAGGCCGTTAAAGACAACGGTAAGCACGTAGAAGTAGCCCTGTTCGGCAAACAGGGCACCTCCCAGCAACTGCGCGCCGCGGCGGACATGGTCATCACCATTAACGCCCGGATGCTCAAGGACTGCTGGAAAGATAATTCATCAAGTAATAATATGTATTGATGAAGTACTTTGATAGGAAAAAAGATGCCAGGGGCCGTCCCGGCTCGCGTTTTTCCCGCGAGGAAGGCGCGGTGGTCAAAGACTGGGGCGGACGGCTGCCGGTAGCCCTGATTTATCCCAACAGTTATTACCTGGGCATGTCCAACCTGGGCATCCACTCCGTCTACAACATCTTCAACAATAATATCCGCGTTGTCTGCGAACGCGTTTTCCTGGACACCACAGAGAAAAACGCGCCCGCCGCCATCGAGTCCGGCCGCCCTTTAACGGACTTTGCGGTACTGGCTTTCTCCATTTCTTACGAACTGGACTACTTCAATGTCATTAAAATGCTTAAAGACGCCCGTATTCCCCTCCTCGCGGCGGAACGGGATTTTACTCATCCGCTGATTATTGCCGGAGGGCCGTGCGTTACCGCCAACCCCACACCACTTGCCCGGTTCTTCGATGCTTTCTGCATCGGGGACGCGGAGCCGATTACTCCCACCCTGCTCCCGGCACTTTTGCAAGACATCGGCAGCCCGCGAACCGATTTGTTAAAATCTCTCGCGATGGTACCAGGGGTCTACGTGCCGCAAATGCCATCTTCAAATCCGGTGGCCCGCCAGTGGGCCAAAGACCTCAACAACTTCACAACAAGGTCGGTCGTGTTGACCGAGGACACGGAGCTCGGCGATTGCTATCTTATCGAGGTCGAACGCGGCTGCCCGCGCGGCTGCCGTTTCTGTCTGGTGAGTTCCGCTTATGCCCCCATGCGCTTCAGGGAAGCGGACAAAATCCTTAAACAGGCTTGGGAAGGCTTAAATCACCGCCGACGCATCGGGCTGGTAGGCCCCGCCGTTACCGACCACCCCCAAATAAACGAAATCCTGGCCGGGCTGAACAGGCTGAAGGCAGAAATCGCGGTCAGTTCACTGCGCGTCGATGCCCTTTCTCCGACTATAATCGACGAGTTAGCTAAAGGCAAGACACAGACCATTACCATTGCGCCGGAGGCCGGCTCCCAGCGCCTGCGGGACATGGTAAATAAAGGCATTACGGAAGATGATATCCTGGCGATGGCGGACCGCCTGGCCGGGCAAAGGTTTACCCAGCTTAAAATGTATTTCATCATCGGGTTGCCTACGGAAACCGATGAAGATATCGAGGAAATCGTCCGGCTGACGCTGGCGGTCAAGGAACGCCTGGACAGAAAGCAAAGCGGCATCCGCATTATCGTTAACGCCAGTCCCTTCGTCCCCAAAGCGTCCACGCCTTTCCAGTGGCTGCCGATGGCGCCGCAGGACACGCTGGCCAGGCGGCTGGGCGCATTGAAAGCCAGCCTGCCGCTTAAAGGTATAAAAGTTAACGAGGAAAGCCCAGCGTGGAGCCAGGTGCAGGCAATACTATCCAGAGGCGACGAAAGGCTGGCCCCCGCTTTAGCGGATATGAAGGAAACCTCCCTGGCGGAGTGGCGGCGGGTCTGCGACCTGCACAAGCTGGACATTGATTATTATGTCAACCGTCGGTGGGATGCTAAAGCAAAGCTGCCGTGGTCGGTGATAGATTCCGGGATGCAAGAGGAGCGGCTTTGCGGGGAAATGGAGAGGGCGCTGGGGAAGTAAGTCCATCTTGTCATTCCCGCGGAAGCGGGAATGCATTTCAATATTACCAAAAATCAAAAATAAAAAACCCTCCGGTTTTATCCAGAGGGTCATATTTTTTAACTATTTAGATTCTTTACTGGCTCAGTAACTGCGTGACAACTTCGTTGATGTCTTTGCCTTCCGCCTTGCCTTTGAGCCTGGGCATCACCTGCTGCATCACCTTGCCCTTATCGCCGGGGCCTTTAGCGCCCACCGCCGCGATGACTTCCTTAACAACGCTAACGATTTCGTCACGGCCCATCTGCCTGGGCATATAGGCTTGCAGAATCGCCATCTCCGCTTCTTCTTTCGCCACGAGGTCAGCGCGGTTGCCTTTTTTGAAAGCCTCAATGCTTTCCATGTGGCGCTTCACGTCTTTAGCGATAACGGCCACTACCTCGCCCTCATCCAGCGGAGCGAGCTTGGCATTGGCGGCATTCTTGACAGAGGACAGGAGCATGCGCAACGTATCACGCCTGACCGTGTCACCGGCCTTCATCGCCTGCTTCATATCCTCGGTTATTCTATTCTGGAGGTCTGCTTCCGGTACCATAAAAACCTGTCAATCTGGTGACTAATGTTTAATGTTTTCCGTAAGTCTAAAGGCTAACGCGTGCTGCTGGCCGCTCGCCGGAACGTCCTGGTGCTTCTCGCAGAACCGCGTTTCTTGGCTGCCTTCTTGCGCTTTCTTTTAACAGAAGGCTTCTCGTAGTGCTCCCGGCGGCGTAATTCCGCCAGGATGCCATCCTGCTGGACCTTCCGGTTAAAACGCTTGAGTAGGCTATCAAAGCTTTCTTCAGCGCCTGGTACAACTTCTGCCAAGTTTTATCACTCCCCTTCTGATATAGTTCCGGCGCCGATAGCATCGGTGCCAATATTTAAGGGGCAGACCCGACGGCCTTACCCCCCAACGGCTAACTTTTTCCGGTCTTATCCAGTCAATTAAACGTACTTTATTATTGTAGATGTAGCGGAGCAAACTGTCAAGGGAGTTTACCCTGAAATATCAGTTTATCCTCTTTCTATTCTTCCCATGATTTCCACCGCCGCCACCAACCCGGAAGCGGATGCCTGGATTAAACCCCGGCTGACGCCCGTCCCATCCCCCACCGCAAACATATTTTTGACCTCCGTCTCCAGACAGGAACTCAACTTGGGACGGAAGGAATAGAACTTTACTTCGATGCCGTAAAGCAGCGTGTCTTCAGAAGCCACGCCGGGTATCATTCTATCCATCGCCATCAGCATTTCGATTAAGCCGGTAAGATGGCGGAACGGTAACGCAAAACTTAAATCGCCCGGGGTGGCGCCGGTCAGGGTGGGCTTGAGCTTGCCTTTTGCTATACGTTCCGGGGTAGAACGCCTCCCCTCCAGCAGGTCGCCAAAACGCTGTACCAGCACTCCACCCCCCAGCAGGTTGGCCAGCCGGGCCAGGTACTTGCCGTAAGCGATAGGCTCATGGAAAGGCTTGGTAAAATCCGTGCTGACTAAAAGCGCGAAGTTGGTATTCTGTGTCTTTTTACCGGTGTAGCTGTGGCCATTCACCGTCACCACCGGGTCCGTGCCGCCTGTCGACTCCATGATAACCTCGCCGGCGGGGCACATACAGAATGTCCGGATACGGTCGTTAAAACTCGGGGACATGTATTCCAGCTTGACTTCATAGAGGACATCGGTCAGGTCCCGCATCACGGAATAAGGCACTTCCACCCTCACCCCGACATCGATGGGATTATTCTGTGTGGTCAACTTGAGGCGGCTGGCCTCGCGGGAAAACCAGTCGGCGCCTTCTCTCCCCGGTGCCAGGACGAGATATTTACACAGGAATTTTTCCCCGTCTTCGGTCTGCACTCCCCTTACCTCGCCATCTTCCACCAACACCCTGGCAACCATTGTCTTTGTTCTTACCGCCACGCGGGGGAAAAGGTAATCCTGCATCGCCTTCAGAACATCATAACCGTTATCCGTCCCCATGTGGCGCACCGGGGTCGGTATCAGGCGCAGACCAGCACGGCCGGCTTTTTTGCTCATTTTGGCAACGACACCATCGCCGCCATATACTTTATCGGTAGCGCCGAATTTTACATACAAATTATCAACGCGTTTAATAAGCCCTTCCGCGTGCTCCTCCCCAATATATTCCCCAAGATGCCCGCCAACCTGTGAAGACATCACAAGTTTACCATCGCTAAAAGCGCCCGCCCCACCCAGTCCGCACACCAGATTACAGGGCTTGCATGACACGCAAGCGCTGCCGGTATCACGCACGGGGCAACGACGCCCGGTAATATCCTGGCCTTTTTCTATTAACAGGACTTTAAGTCCAGAAGACTGGCTAAGTTCCAGTGTGGCGAAGATGCCCGCCGGCCCCCCACCCACCACGATAACATCATAACATTCGGTCATAATAACACCCGTTTTTTAATAAATAAAACACCGGGAAAAGCCGTATCTGAAAAATTCCGCCCATTCCTGGCGGATATATGTGATAAAGGTAACGCCACTTTTTGCATTATATCTTTGCGATGAATCACCGTCAAGAAAGCAAAAAATGGAAAATAGCCAAAATATGGACATTTATGCCGGAATACCGTTTAAATCCGAATTTGACATTTGCCAATTGGCTAATTATAATAATTTTCAGTAAAGTTTCATAACAATTGGTGATTATAACAATGGAATATAATAACAACTTAGGGAAAATTATCAAACAGCAAAGGATTACCGTACCCCTGACACTTCAGGAGTTAGCCGCAGAGTCCGGCGTTTCCTCATCTCACCTGGGGCGCATAGAAAGAGGCGAGCGTTTCCCTTCCGCGCGAATATTGCGCAAGATTGCCAAGCCGCTCGGGTTTGATGAGGATGAACTATTCACGCTGGCCGGTTTTCTATCGCCGCAGGGGGGCGGAGTAGCAGAAGAAAGCGTTTCCCGTTATTCCACCCGTCAACTCGACCCTTATGTTGCCAGGATGCTGTCCGAGGAATCCCCGGAAACACAGCGTGCTGTTATCGGTATTCTTAGCCTGCTGAAAAGCGTTGCCAGAGGAATAAATAAATAAGTCCCACTTATACATGGTGCTATCTCTGGTAATATGTTACACTCATCCGTAGACGCTGATACCTTCACTTGATACGTTTCCCAAAACATGCTACATTTAAGTAAATTCTTCTTTTAGAATTTACGCCCGAAAGTGATATGCATCTATGGAAACAAAAGAAGAGGAATGGCTAAGGTTTATCGATACGCTTAGCCATGAGTTAAAAACACCTCTAACATCCATTATTGCCGCGGCGGGCTTGCTGGAAGAAGAATTACAGGCTACCGCTGATGAATCCCACCGGAAGCTGATGCAGACCATTATCCGCAACGCAAACTCACTGGAGTCCCGCCTGACCGAGCTTCTGAATATCGTTAAAACCGGCAGCGGCAAACTTCAGTTACAATTTGAACCTGTAGATATTAAGTCTCTCGTCCTGGGAACATGCATGCAAATCAGCCCTCTGATGCATAATAAAGGACAAAAGCTGAATACGGAACTGCCGGATTTCGTTCCCATTATCCAGGCTGACGGGCAAAGACTGGAACAGGTGCTGTTAAACCTGATGAATAACGCCACCAAATTCACTCCGGATGGAGGCATTATCACCGTAAGAATCAAGAAGCGGGATGCCGGACTGGTAGTTGAAGTGGCAGATAACGGCATCGGCATCCCTAAAGAGCAGCAAGACAAGCTATTTAAACCCTATAGCCGGCTTAACGCGGACCGGCAGCGCCACCCCGGTTTGGGATTGGGCCTGGCACTCTCCAAACAGGTAATAGAACTCCACGGCGGGAAAATATGGGTGGATAGCGAGACCGGCAAAGGCAGTGTCTTCTCTTTCTTCCTGCCCCGGCGACCTACGCCGCAAGCTGCGCAAAATTAAGGAGAACTATGAAAGTTCTGGTAATTGAGGACGACCCCGGGATTATCGAAGTTGTTTCTCTCTGCTTCCAGCTCCGTTGGGCAGGCACTACCGTCATCTCCGCCGCCAACGGGCATAAAGGCGTGGAACTCGTGGAGACAGAAAGTCCGGATGTAGTTATCCTGGATATCGGACTGCCGGATATAGATGGTTACCAGGTATTGAAAGAAATCCGCCGCTTCTCCGATGTGCCGGTTCTCATGCTCACCGTCCGGGGTGAAGATACGGATGTCGCTAAAGGGCTGGAACTCGGCGCCGACGACTATATAACCAAGCCGTTCAGCCACATCGAGCTCATTGCGCGGGTACAGGCAGTGCTGCGCCGCGCCCAGGGCCTGGCCGTAACCGACGAGGAACGCCCGTTTGTCGCCGGTAAGCTCTCCGTAGATTTCAGCCGCAATGAAGTCCTGCTCTCCGGTCACCCCATTAAACTTACCTCTACGGAAAGAAAACTGTTATATTACTTAATCAGGAATGAGGGGCGCATTCTCTCTCATGAAAGCCTCCTCGCCAAGGTCTGGGGAGATACTTATGTTGACGCCCGCGACCTGTTACGGGTACACATCCAGCACCTCCGGCAAAAACTGGAAGACAATGCGGAAACGCCCGCCATTATCGTCACCGAACACGGCATAGGCTATAAATTTATCCGCCCGTCCAGCACTTAATTAACACCTGCATTTTCAGGCTACACTGGCCATTGAAGCCCCGTCTTCATTCCCGCAATTTGTAGCTGAATAGCCTTTCTGGCACATATACTAAACGTACGTGCTGATGTATACAGTCTCCGGTTTTTATTCTTTATTAAAAGTTAATGGGTTCTTTATGAATTCTTTATAATTCTTAGACGCATCTTTATGTTTCTATGCTAAATTGGTAATAGCAAATTAGTACTAACCAAGCAAGAAAACGTAAAGATGGAAAAAATAAAGGTATTTTTATCAGACCCACAAGTTCTTTTCCGGGAAGGGATCCACTTTATCCTCTCCGGAGAAGATGACTTTGAGGTTACCGGTGAAACCACCGGCAATGAAGAGGCCTTCACGCTTATTGAAGCTAATTCTCCCAATATCGCCATCCTTAGCATGAATGATGCCAAATCCGCCGGGCCGGATATTACCCGCCGCATCCGCCGCAATCTTCCTTCCGTATTCGTTATCCTCACGATGGATAAGAAAGAGCCGGAAAAAATCTTTGCGGCTATGAAGAGCGGCGCCAGCGCCTGTATTACCAAGGATACCGAGCCTGAACATCTGCTGGATATTATCAGAGTTGTGGCACAAGGCGCCCTGCCGCTTATGGAAGAGCTCTTGAACCCGGCGATTGCTGCCATGGCGGTTACCGAGTTTGAAGACCTTACCGCTCTCAATGAACAGTTCGATAATCTGCTGGCTAATCTCACGGCCAAAGAACAGCAGGTTCTTGCCGCGATAGCCGCCGGCAGCAGCTTAGAACAGCTTGCCGTAAAAATGGAAATGAGCGAAGATAACATCCGGCGTAATGTTAGAGTGATATTTAATAAATTAGTAGCCAATGACCAGGCGCGCAGTGTTATTGAAGCCGCCCAGCGGAGCATGCCCTCCATTATCCGCCCCGGCAAGCACAACGGCAAATCGGTTGAGTACGTTACCAGAGCCGAGTTCAATGAATTTAAAGAGCAATTAATGGAACGTTTTAAATCGTTCATCGGTCAGCTTTCCTAACTATATAAAATACGGGGGATGGGGAAATGTAAAATGGAGAAAAAAACAGTTGGCCGGTTCCAGCCGTCCGGGCAGACAGCAGGAATCGGAACTTTAGATATATAACCCGTAAAAAAGACACAGTACAAAGTAGGAGGAAACAAAAAAATGGTTGAAATTAGATACGGAGACCAGATCGAGGTATCCGAACTGGCCGGGCAGACGGTATCTGAAGCCCGTGAGCAGTTCAAAGCCGAATTCGGCATTCCGGATAAAGCCCAGGCAAAGCTGAACGGCTCCAAAATCAAATCGGGCGCTGAATCAGACACAGTGCTCAACGACGACGACAGACTTACCTTCGCCGTTTCCCGCGGTAAGGGCGCTTACCTTGTAGGCGCGCTGCTTCTCGCACTGGCTGTCACTGGCGGCATCTTCGCTTCAGGTTGGATTAACTCTACCACCACTCTTTCTGCCAGCATCTACGAATCCAACTTTGCGGATGTCAGCACAAACACATCCGTTCCAGTATCATGGGGCGGCTGGGGCTTCTTCAAGGGCACCATTCCCGCCGGCACGCTGTTCGATGTTATCCCCGGCACAGCCTACAACGGCGACCTCGTAATCACCGTCACCATCGGTAACGGCGATGAACTTGCCAAAGTTTACAGAGTATTAGCTTTCACACTCGAAGTTGTTGACCAGTCTACTTTAACCCCGCTTGATATCAGCGCCGGTAACTCACGCGATTGGACGATGCTCACCCTGGATAACGGCCAGGCCAGCATGTTTGTTGATGGCGTCAGTTCCCCGCTGACCGTTAGGGTCAAGAACGGTTTCTACATCACTCACGCCCATCCGTCACCCGCATGGGCTAATGCCGGTACACCGGAACTGTTCTGTGAAGTTGCTCAGAGATAATCAAGTATAAATAAAACGGTAAGGTAGCCGGAAGTAGGCAGTCCGGCTACCTTACCCCGCTTAATTCCCGCTCCCGCTGCCGTAAGATTAAATGAGTAAGTACAATGAATAGGAAACTAATCTTCATCGGAATAATAGTACTCGCCCTGGTGCTTACCACCGGTACCTTCGCTTACACATATACCAGTGATGCGCAAGCACTAAACGTTACCCTAGCTGACGACGCCTGGACAACTTACCAGACTTCACCCAACCAGCCTGATTGGGGTAGCGTACTGCCCGAGGACGGGTGCGGTTCCGATATTCTTGTACCTACCGCTGCCGGCGAATATATCACGATTGAATCTCAATACCCCGATTCCGGCGAACACTGGGATAAAGTTGACGACCAGCCCGCCGACGACTATGCCACCTATATTTCCACGGAAGGCTCTAACTCATGGCAAGGGGACCTTTATGAACTTGCCGATCTCCCTGACGATGTAGAAACCATTACCAGCGTTACCTTCTTCGTGAGGTACGCGGCCGGCGGTAACTATAATGTTAGAGCCATGGCCGAGTTTAAAACTAACGACCAGCTCTTTTCCGGCCCGACGGAGGAAACAGACAGCACGGACTTCGTGACTATTTCATGGCAGAATGATTTCAATCCATCTACCGGAGAAGCCTGGACAGCGGATGAAATCAATGCTCTCCAGGTCGGGGTTGCGATGAAAGGCAACAAATCTAACAAGCCGGCTCTTTGCACGCAGGTATATGTACGGGTCGATTATGAATCGGCGGGTGTCTCTCAAGGTGAATTGCCGGATGGTGACCTCTATGAAATCAACCCGCACCCCGATTACACCGGCGACCTGCTGATTAAAATCTACCTGACGAATACCGCCGAGTTACTTAAAGCCTACCAGTATATTAATATGGAAATCTACGTCAGTAATTCCGTGGAAGCCGGAAGCACACCTAATTATAAGATACTTAGCATTGAAAACGGTGTTGTGGAGTTTAACATCATCGGCGGTTCGGCTAGCAGCTACACCGTACACATGATTGGCGGCAGTTACCGCCTCATTTCCGGTACCCCTGATAGCTGGGGGAGCGGATGGAGTATCACACCTGAATTTTACTGCGAGGTTACGCAGAGGTAACATAGACCATGAAACGCGCCATTGGACTGATTATAGCCACGGTAGCCTGCGTGGTAGCTTTCCTCTCTATCAGGGGAACTCTGCCGTTCATGCCTATCTATGGTTCATCCATGGAACCTACCCTTCATTCGGGTTCACTGATGATGATCGAACCGGTGGACAACCCGAATGATATTCAGGTGGGCGATATCATCGTCTATACCGTGCCGACGATGGTTCGTGAATACTACAATTACCCGCAGACCGTAGCGCACAGAGTCGTTGAAATCAATGCCGTGCCTTCCCTCGGCTTCCGTACCCAGGGTGATAATACCGGCGAAGACCCGTTCACCGTCAGGCCGCAGGATATCCGCGGTACGGTCGGGACGCAGATACCCTACCTCGGACTGCCTCTCCTCTTCTTCCAGAGTAAGCAGGGTATGATTTTTGTCATTATCGCTCTCGCGCTACTGGCATTATTCCTCTACGGCAAAGAAATCGCCCAGGGCGGCAGCTGGGTCCATAAAGGTATCTTTTCTCCGGTTATCGCCGAGGAAAAACGCGCCAACCGCATGCTTTCCAAGAAAATAGAAACCACGGAAAAGAAGATGGACGCCACGGAACAGGCGCTGCTCCAATTCTCCGCGGCGGTGGCGGAATATGCTAAACACCTGGCCAGCCATACCAGCGCTATCCAGGGTCTTTCTGAAGCCTCCCATGAACTAAAAAGAGGCGCGGCGGAACAGAACCGCGTTCTCTCCGCGTTAATGGATAATATCACCGACACGGCACAAAAAGCGGCCGCTCCTGTTATTAAACAGGAAATCGCTCCAACCCAGCCGAAACACAAGTCTGTACAATACAAGACGATAGAAAAGCCCAGGACCACCGAGCCGAACTATCACAAAGCCTTGAAGCAAGGCTTAACCAACTACGCCTGGACGCATCCTAATCCGGCAGAGGCAATCTCTAAAAAACACGGCTAAGTATATACGGCCGCCACAACCGCTTCTTTAGGGCTGTTTTCATCAAATAAAATAACGGCTACCTTGCGGCCTGCCGTCATTTCCGCAGAAGGCAGGTTCCTGGCTACTGCGACATCCTCCAGGTATACCTTATAACCGCTGGCAAGGCATACGGTGGCGGTATAATCCGTGGCGTTAAAACTCTTCAATTCGGCTTTTTTTATTTTCATGTTGTCCTCTCTGTCATGCCGAGGAGTACCGATTAAATCAGGACGACGCGGGAATCTCTATCACGGTCGCTCTACTCCATCGCAATGACAATTATTCTTTTAAACCCTTCCCAGCCCGATACGCTGGAAATATTCGCCGCGGGCAGGATTGCAAACCAGCGTCATGCCCGTTACCCGCTTACCGATATCGCTTAATCCCGCCCGCGCATCCGTCACGGACACGACATCAAAAAGCTGCTGGCCGCAATTGACCGGCACCATAATGATACTCTCCTCCGCTTCAATTTCCGCCTGTCTCAAGACGGCGGCACCCCGCTGCCCCGCTTCCGTTACAGTATTCAGGTTCCTGTCCTCAATATGCTTAAGACGGTCGTCCATGCGGTTAATTTCGTCCCAGGCAAAGGTATCTACAATGATTATTTCACCGGCGCTGGCATCCCACCCTTCAACCTGCGCCCGGTTTATCTCCATTGCAGCTTGCCGGTATTTGCCTTCCAGAATCGCATGGTCGGTACCGTAGCTATATACCGCAGTATCGGTTGCCTGCGGATTAACCAGGTAGGCCGTGTTCCCTTCGATAAATAGCTCGTCGGGGATAAAGGTGAGCAGCTTCCGGATAATTTCACGTCCGCTATTGCCCGGGTTCACGGTAAAGTCCGGGTAAAACCCGGTTACCGCCGCGGACTGCGTTATTACCGATAATTTCAGCCCCGCCCGCGCCAGTATTATTTTGATAATGTCTTTGACGCTGAAATCATCAGAGGTTTTGTTCCAGCGGAACTGGTGTTTCGCCCGCCAATCATTCAATGCCCCCCACCCGTCCCTCGCGTGCATAATGAAGCTCGCTTTGCCACCGGCGCTCGTATGCTCGAACGACTCGATGGTAAAGTACCGTCCTTCGCTGTACTCCTCACCTTCAACCGTAAGATAACCGGGATGGAACTCCAGCTGGCAGCCTTTTTCCAGCACCGCCAGGTCGCCCTGCCCAGGGGCGGCATAGCGGCCATCATTATTCGACAATTCCACCTTAAGGCTTCCCTCTGCTTTATCCAGTTCCTGCCGGATGGATAGGATATCCGCCGTAACCTCCAACATTTGAGAGTCTAACGGCGTCCGCCATACCCCGGCAGGAGAGGACAGCCACCCATAGTCTCCGTAATGCGCCATGGCCAAGCCGTATTCGGATGATAAGTTGAACGGCACGGGTTCCCGCCATAGTCCTTCCGCGAACTGGGTGCCGGGGATAGCGTATGACCGGAAGGGCCGTTTGTACGCTTCGCTCCCCGTATATTTTTCAATGAAGAAGCAACGGCAGGTATCCGTCTTATCCAGAAAAGGCTGCGCGTAAGAGAAGTCACCGCCGGCCGCCGCGGCGGCAATTTCCTTTAACGCCGACCAGCTTCCCGCGGTCACCTCGCCGCCGTCGCCATAAACGAGGCTCCACAGCTTGCAGTTGCCCGCCGTGTCTTTACCCGTCACCAGCATGTCCCAGTCGCTGTCATAGATACAGCTGACGCCGGATAAATCCCCGGCGGTTTTATCCCAAGACGCTTTCGTCTGCCAGGTGCCGCTGATGCATTTTTTCACGTACAGCGTAGCTTGGTCGGCAAAGAAGACCGCGAGGTCGCCGTTCGGCTTATAGGCTGCCGTGATGCCGTAAATCGATGTCGTCGGCGCATAATCGATGAGTTCCGGGCTGCCCCAGTTGACACCATAATCGGTGCTTTTCATGCGCCGGATTTCCCGGTTGGACTTTATCCAGATAATGGATACTTCCGCCCCGGTTGAAGCCGCCGCCGCCACGACCGTATCGTACTGGCTGGTGTAAATCCACTGGCTGAAATCGCTCCCCGGCCCCGGGTTCGCCACCCTCTGCCGGTAAAGCTTCCGCGAATCGGAGACCGGGGTGATTCTCACCCTTACGAGCGAGCCGTCAGCAGGGATGGTCAGGCCGTGAAAATAATCGCTTTCCGTCCCGGTGTAAAGCCGCGTCCAGCCCTGCCGCAATACCCCGAGCGTTTTATTTACCGCCTGTATTTTTACGCAGGGTGTTCTTGATTCCTGTTTTTGTGCCGCCAGCAGTGTTGATGACAGGCTTCTCATTACTATTCCCCTTTCGTGTTTACCGTGGCGGTCGGCGTCCTTAACCTTATAACGGCTCTCTCACCAAAGTATTCGATTATCGCCGCCGCAATTAATGCGGCCAGCAAGTCAGGCACCGCGATGTTGTTGATGACACAAATTCCGTAAACGGTGAATCCCCATAATATGATGAAAGGTCTGATAAGCGCTTTTACCAATTCTATCCACGATTGCATTATTTTCTCCTGTACAGCTTTATAACTGCGATGATAAATTACTCACCCGGATACGGTTCCTCCGGCCCAGTCTTTTCACTTCCTGGCGGAAAAGCTTCAGCTTCCGGTTCCCCCATTCCAGCAACTCTCCAGGGGTATTCAGCCCACCGGTATTGACGCGGTTTATCGTATACACGGCCATTTGTATGGCGGCATAGCCGCAAGCCCCACCCGCTACCAGATCCGTATATTTTTCCGGCAGCGTCGAGCTTGCTTCATCTATAGTTTGCGGTATACCGTAATAGATACTGCAGTTACCCCCATCGGGCTCGCTGCCGCTGGTAATGGTCAGCGTATCCCCCCAGATGGAAAACTGCTGGTAGTGGGGCGGCATACCTTCCAGCGGGTATTCTAAAGCAGCCACCATTATCCGATCAGACAGTTCCGCTATATCCAGTTCCCTGGAGCCTGCGACGGTAGGCAGCGTCGCTTTGGCCGGTACCGGCAGGCTTTCGGACAGCTCCGCCATCGCCCGGCTGATGTGCCTTGTCAATTCCGCGTCCGTCCAGCGGTAATTGGCACTATCTTCATCGTGCAGGTCCTGCCTGACCACCGCTATCATTTCCGTTAAATTCATAAACCAACCTCCTTATGCGGTATGTCCACCTCACTCCGGTGACCGCGCAATCTTAAATCTGAACCCGCTTTCCGAACCAGTGTTTTTAAAGCATCCGACCCGCTGCCCCCGTCACTGCCGGCAAGCGATTTCAACACCCCCCCGATTTCATTCCCACTGCCAGCATCCCCCGCGACGATAGATGCTTCAACCAGCGACGCCTCCGTTCCCGAACCCTGGTCAATGACTTCCTGCGACCTTAAATTGATTACCTCCATCCCGCTTCCGCTATCTACAGAAGTTTTTTCTTCCGGGATGTTATAAGTAATCACCAATTTAGGCTTATAACCCGTGCCTTTTTCCGAGAAATCAGCACCATAATAACTTGAAAGCCTGGAGCCGGGATGGGTTGGAGCGGTTTCTGCTACATCGTAATTAGCATTCCGGACGCCCAATTTGGTCAGGCCCGTATTGGATATGACGGACAGGCCGGCGGAATTCAGCGTAAAATTATTATAACCGCTGGTATTCCAGTCTGCGATAACTTTTGCTGTAGACAGCGCCGTTGTTCCCCATTTAGCCTTGGCATAATCAGCAGCCGCAAGTACCGTATTTGAAGCCGGATTACTGGCATAAATATTGATATCAGGGGCAATACCCAGTCCATCGTTCTTATTGTATCCGTAAAGAGAAAAAACGGCGTCCGTTATTATGGCATTATCTGCCAGTGAAGACGTATCAAAAAGAAAAATGCTGCGGTTATAATGTTCCCAGTTGGGCGATGTTTCATCCGAACGGATATAAACGACCTCCTGCTGGTCAACAACATCGTCAAATCCATCGCCAGTATCGTTCAAAAGATTAGACCAGGTATCTCCGGATGAGTTGGTAAAATATACTAACCCGTCCACCGTCGCTGATTCAGGGTTGGCATCAGGATAAAACGTGGCGGTATCGGAAATAATTACAGGATAACCGGATTCGGGATTAGCGAAATACGCCGCCGGGATGATTTCTTCATCATCATTTACCCGGAAATGTCCCAGCTTTAGCCGGTAATGCCCGCTCTGGTTATATTTGATACGGACATTTCCGCGCGGGTTAACGGTAAACACCCACGACCCCAAAAACCGCCCCTCGATGAGCCTGATGCGGCGCTGGCAGACGCCGTAATCCCATTCCAGGACATTATTGTGGTAGTTCCCGTTTGCGGGGTCGGTCTCCAGCAGCTTCGGCAGAGAGGCGGCTGGTTTTACCTCACTCCCCCCGATGAACAACTGCGGATGAAAAATGACTTCTCCGTCTTTTTTTACGCCGCCGGGCTGTCCGCTCAAGGCAACCAGGCGCGTATCCAGCCCGGCGATGATGGCGTGAAAGATATTATTACCGCTGGCGATGATACCGTTCTTATCCCGCCATTCAAGCTCATGGCCCTGCCCGCAGGCATCTACCATCGGGAGGACGGAAACGACCATGAACTGTTTAGCTGAATTCATATCCCGGTATAGCTTGCCATACGGCGAATACCCTTTGCCTTTCGAGCGCGGGGCATAATCATGCGCCAGTGCCACGCCGTCTTTATCAATACCCTGCCCCGCCAGTATCGCCAGCAGGACAGGGTCGGTCACGATTTTCGCCGTATCAGTTACCTTACAAAGCTCCATTAACGTTTTCTCCCGTCATCAGGCTAAGGTGATGTCCACTTGCAATACCCAAGTGCCGCCGGACTTCGTGCCCAGGCTTGCCACTTTCCGGTTCAGGCATTTCCCGCTCGCCGATTGCTTGACCACCCATTCGTTCCAGACATAATTAGCGTCACCCGCGCCAAAGCTGGCTTTAAAGGTCGCTTTCTGGCTGGCCGACGTGGGATAGCCGCTATCCATGCCCTTGTAGGTCTTATTAGTGGCCGCCTGCAGGTCTGTCTGCGCGGCCGCGGCGGCCGTGCTGCTGTCCCCCACCCCTATTTGCGCCCCCGCGCTGTTAAAATGGTTGGCGGAATCCCCGCAGATAAGGTCCCATAGCTCGTCGATGCCGGTGTTGAGCAGGCAGTTGCCTTCGCCGTACATAACCTCGTATGGTTTGAAAGTCCGCCGGAATGTCTCCGGGCTGCCGGGGAACTGCCCGATGTCCTCGTTATATTTGCTGACGGTGTACCGGCAGCGCCATTTTGCCGCTTCATGTTTTTTCATTGATTCCTCCTTTAAACCTATTTGTTACCTCACCCTGCCCTCTCCAAACGGAGTTTTTACTTGACCATTATTTCAGCTGTTTGGAGAGGGGGTTTAAGGAGGGGGCTATCGCCCCCTCGCTACCGCACCCTCTCTTTATGGGTATCGGCGTCTACCTTTCATAAAGGGAGACGGGAGAGGGATTTTACTCTCCACTAGTCCTGCACACCGATGAGCGCGGCCGCTTTGATGGAGCTGAACAGCGCCAGGGACACGTACCACTTGACACGCGTGCGGGAAGCGTCCTTGTTTTCCAGCGCGCCCACCGGTTCCACCTGCAAGTGCCCGGGGCTGGTGAGTCCGCAGAGCGCCCCTTCCCCCAGCTGCACGGCATAGATAGTGGAGCAAGCGCCGCCGGTCGTGGCGGTTTCCACACCGTCAGCGAGCACGTGGGTATCCAGTATCCAATCGTTGACGCCGATGGGCACGGAGTCCCAGAGCTGGATAAAGTTCCCGAAGGCATCGCGCTCCGTCTCGGTCATGCCGCCAGCCGCCCTGACCAGCGCGTTAATCTTGCGGCGGGAGCGCCGGCTCATTAAAAGCAGGTCCGGCTTGCCGCCTTTGACGGCATCGATAAGCTCGTCCAGCTTGGCGAGCGTCAGCGCGGCGCCGGTATCGCCCATGGCGATGACCTGGGAGCCTGCCGACCCGGTATCGATGAGTTTCTTCAGTCCGTCAAACTGCTTGGCGTTGACGGCGGCGTTGCCGTAGATGAAAATCTCCTCGAACTTATCGCGGAGCGCTTTGGCCTTAAGCTCGATGACCGCCGCCTCAAGGTCCTGGATATTGCTGCGGGTGGACTTTAAGAAGTTATCTACATCCGCGTCCCCGCCCATGATTTTCAGGTTGGCGGTAAGCTGCTCGAAGGTGGGGGTCGATTCCGCCCAGGTATCGCCGACATCATAAAAATCGATGTCCGGCAGGGTCTTTTCCTGGTTATAGGTAAGCCCGTTGCCGACGATTTCGATAAAGGGCAGCCGCTGGAGGACCGGGGAATCCTTGACGATGGTCTCCACTACCCCCTGCATGAGCATGTCATTGGAAAGCTTGGCTGCTTCAGCCAGTGTTAAAGCCATATTCTTTTTCTCCTTTTTTGTTGTCGTCCAGAGCGAAGCGAAGGATCCCGTCTCCTGTCATTCTGACCTGCGTCAGAATCCATCACAGGTTTCCACTTGCGCTAAATTTTCAAAGTGGATTCCAGCCTTCGCTGGAATGACAATGCTTTTTATTCGTTTCAAAAATTTTTTTTATTTTACTTCAGCTTCAATTTGAAGCTGAATTGATTTTATTTGTTTTATGTTAAACCGGAAGCTATTTGAAGCTGAATTGTTTTATGTTAACCGTCTTTAGCCCGCGCTCTCTACGGCGTACTTAATCTTTTCCCGCGCGGTTAAAGCGGACAGGTCCGGCAGCGTTCGCGGCGGCGCGCCCGCCGGCACGTTCACCCTCGCGTTTTCCGCAACAACTTCCTGCCTGACTTTTTCCACCAGCTCCCGCGCATTTTTCAGCGATGTATTT
The DNA here is from genome assembly GCA_034429595.1 of Dehalococcoidales bacterium. Lineage (GTDB taxonomy): Bacteria > Chloroflexota > Dehalococcoidia > Dehalococcoidales > RBG-16-60-22 > RBG-13-51-18. The sequence goes on along the minus strand of DAOUGB010000054.1, from coordinate 17,284 downwards.
ATCTCCCCGATGGTGTCCCCTTTAATCATTGCCGCCACCGGGCCGGGGTTAGCCTGCCCGGCCAGTTCCCGGTAAGCGCCGATGGCTTGAGATAAATCCACGGCGGTTTCCACGATGACCTGTTTGGCTTCATCGAGCGATTTCTGCATGGCGGCAATTTCACCATCCTTATCCGCCAGCGCTTTTTCCAGGCTGATGATTTTTTCTTCCCTGCCTTTCAATTCCCGTTTGAGTTCCTCATTTTCCGATGCTATGCCGTCAATCTCGTTTTCCATGTCGCCTCCTGCCTGCTATTCCTCAATGCTTTCCGCGCGGGACGCCGCACTCTCTCTCGCTCCGCTCCCTCTAGCTTTAACATTAAGGTCTTTATTCATCTTTAAAATAGCGGCTCTTTCTTCCAGCCACTTTTTAAATTCGTAGTCGGGGTCGGTGACGCCCACTTCCCCCATCGCCGTCCGCCGGGAATGGATGCCCGTCTGCACCATGACCTGCTCGCTGTTGACGCGGCTTTCCATATCGTTCGGTAAGACGGGACCCCAGACAACCCTTAACTTTCCCCCGTCAGATATCCCCCCGAAGTCTTCACCCCCAAACCGCTCCAGCAGCTTCAAAATCATCTCGCTGCGGCGGTTATAAGCCGCCGTGCGGATAATCCGCTTGCGCCTGACCTTTTGCAGCAGCGGCTGGAGTTCCAGTTCCAGCGCCACGCCGGACAGTGTCCTTTCGATACCGCCAAAAGCCGACCGCGGGCTTTCCGAGAGGTCATGCAAGGCGCGATAAATAAGATCGATATAATTAATATGCAGGTTGACGCCGCCACCCTGTAATAAATCCAGCAAATAGGCTTTAGCGTCCTCCGGGATGTTCCAGACCGCGCCGGGCTTGACCAAAATATCCTCGGACTCTTCCACATTTTCCAGCACGGCTACGGGATTGCCGGAAAGCTCCAAAATGCGGGAGAGCTGGCTCATGGCGCGGTTCAGCTCCCGCTGGCTTTCCATGATTTGCGGCAAATCAGAAACGCCCCAGAGCTTCTTGGGCTCGCGCAGGTTGGGAAACAGCACGAAGGGGATAAAGCCGTAGGGATTGGGCTTAGCTTCCAGCAGCGCGTTGTCCATATAAAGCTCGAAGGCGCTATCCGTCCAGACCTCCGTGATAACGGAAACTTTGCCGGCAGGCTTGACGCCGTAGACAAGCCCGACCTCCTCACGGGCAAGCTGATAGCGGGAGGCGATGCGCCATAAGCGGGAGGTATCATCGCCCCGGCACCAGGCGTAAATGCCCTGGACATCCGGCGCCGTCACCCGCACCCGCCTGGCCGCCGCGTCCCAGATAACCTTATAGCACGCGTCCCCCAGCACCGCCCCATCGATTTCCGTCTCCAGGTCGAGCTGTTCCAGGTAGTTCTCCCGGTAGACCCTGTTCAGGGCGCTTTCCGCCCGGCGGGCGTTATCTTTAGCCTGTTCCGTATCGTCCATGGGGTCCACCGCGAAGCTGACGCCGGCCATGAGGTAAGACGTTATTTTCTCGATGAAGACTTTGGCGTAATTAAAAGTCAGACGCCTTTCATGCCGCCTCCCTTTTGCCTCCCACTGCCGTCCGTAATAAAAATCGAGCAGTTCCTTGTACCCCCTGATTCTTTCAAGGTCAGCCTTTGCCAGCTGCGCTGCAACCGTATCATTCATTTTTTACTCCTCGCTGCCTGCCGTTAGCTTTATCTTTTAATGCCCTTTGTATTGTTCTCTGGCTCACTTCAAAGAGTTCCGCCAGCTCGTTTACTTTCCGGCCGGAGCGGAACAGCCTGTTTATTTCCTTATTCCGCATTTCCCTGAACCAGTGCTGCCGGCCTTTGGGGTCATCGTAAAGGCACCGGGGAAAGGGGCATTCCAGGCAGGACCGGGCGTATTCACACCCTTCGTCCTGGTAATGGCAGAATTCCGGTTTCAGGTCTGCTTCAGGCTGGCCGACCGGCCGGTTCTCTTCTTCCGGGATAGCTCCGCAAATCTCATCAAGTTCTGTCCCCATAACGCACCTCTAAAGCACCGAACAGTTAAAAAGATAGAACATATGTTCTGCTTTGTCAATACCAAAATGTCGGGAATCACGCGATATTACCGGCCCAAAAACGTATCTAAAACGCCCTATTTCAGGCTCGATAATCCTCTGTTTTGAGCAAAAGAATTACTCAAGCAATTTTCAGAACACCGGTACCTGCCTGTTTTACGGACATCCCCGTCCAGCAAAAATGCCGAAAGTCCAGTAACCAACTATAATAAAATGTATAATCTGACATTTTTGTTCAAACTATTGACATTTGTACACTCAACTGTTATAATTGCTTTATCAAAGCAATATTTATTAAAATATTGTTAAGAAAATGATATGTCGATACTGGAAAACTACTTCAGTGTCCTGGAAGCCAGCCGAAGGTTAAAGGTACACCCGGAAACGGTCAAGCGGCTTTGCCGTCAGGGAGACCTCCCGGCTGATAAAATTCATAATACCTGGCTGATTAAGAAAGATACCCTGGATAACTTCGCCGGGACGTACAATCCCAGCCGGGGCGCCAGGAAAAGGCTGATTAAGTGAAAGGAGCCGAAGAAGAGACCAACGCCGAACCAGGCAATACGTCCTCTTGTTGAGGAGGCCGGCATGAAAGAAGCAGCGTGTAACTACAGATTTCTCCGCTCCCTACTTTATTCCGTACTGATTGCATTTGTGCTATTCCTTTCTTTACCGTCCCCGCCGGTTATAGCGGCGCCGGTGTTAAAGCTTACCCCGTCTTCCGGGCCTATCGGCATTACGGTAACCATTACCGGCACCGTCTTCGATTCTTATGAGGGGGATTCCATTTACATCTTCTTTGACGCTACGGAAATAGAAAGCAGCCCTATAGTTATCCCCTCCGGCGGTGCTTTTACAATTTCCTTTGTCGTTCCGGATGGCGCCGCCCCGGGCATTCATACGATTGGCGCTAAAAGAGAAACTACGGATTCCTCGTTCTTTATCAGCACCACTTTCACCGTTGAGGAACCCGAGCTGACGCTGGATGTAGAAGAAGGCAAAACCGGCACGGTTGTCACGCTTTCCGGCAGCAATTTCTATGTCAATAAACAGGTTACTCTCTACTACTACAACGATTCCAATGAAAAAATCAGTACGGTAACGGCTTCTTCCGACGGCACGTTTACCAAAGCCTTTACCATCCCGGAAAGCCCTGCCGGCAGCCACAGATTTACCGCTTACGATTATTTTAATAACTCCGCGAGGGTTTACTTCGAGGTGCTTCCCGGTATTACCTTAAGCGCAGATTCCGCTCCCCCCGGTGACTTGCTGACGGTCCGCGGCACCGGTTTTAACGATAACAGCACCGTCACGATCTCACTCGGGAACTCGAGCGTTACCGCTACCGTTTCCGATGATTATGGCAGTTTCGAAGTAGCATTTTACGTACCGGAAGTAACACCGCAAACCTACAACCTCAAAGCACGGGACAGCCACGGCAAAAGCGATGAGGTTGAATTCACCGTGACGGCCAGCGCTTCTTTGAGTGAAAACTTCGGGTCCATCGGCAATGCGCTTACCGTCCGCGGCAGCGGTTTCCAGCCGGGGAATACGATTACGGTTTACTATGACGATGACCCGATTGCCGCGACTACCGCCGATAATAACGGCAATTTCACCGTTACTTTTACCGTGCCTCCCAGCGATGGCGGAGCGCACGGTATTACCGTCAGCGACAGCATTACCACCCGCGAATATACTTATACCGTCGAGACAATAGCACCCCCCGCGCCGGCGCTCCTCCTCCCGGAACACAACGGCATTACCGGCGCTAACACCTATTTTCAATGGCAGGCCGTCACGGATACCAGCCTGCCGGTTACCTATGATTTAGAAATCGCCAGCGACCGTAATTTCTCCAATATTATCCGGCAAAAGACCGGCATCGGTGAAGCTCAATACATCCTGAACGAAGAAGAGACACTGATAGCGGATTCCATCAACTCTCTCTTTTTCTGGAGGGTCAGGGCGACCGATGGCGCCGGCAACCGGAGCAACTGGGCAGAAACCCGCTCTTTTTACGTTGATATCCCCGAAGCTCCGGCTTTATTGCTGCCGGCCAATGAGACTACGGTAGATTTCCCCATACGTTTTAGCTGGGAAACCATTTCCGGCCTTTCCCAGCCGATAACCTACACGCTCCAGGTATCCCGGAATATCGAGTTTTCCGAGCTGCTGCTTGATGAAAAAGGCCTGAAATCTCCGGATTATGTCGTTACCGAAGAGAACAAGCGCATTTTTAATCAAGACCTCCCCTACTACTGGAGAGTCAGGGCTACAGATAACGCCCGCAACACGAGCGAGTGGTCAACTATCGGCTCATTTAATATTATTAAATCCGGTTTTCCCGCCTGGGCCACCATTACTTTGATAAGCCTCGTGGCGGTTGTTTTGATATTACTCGCCTACCGTTACGGCAGGCGCAAGGCCTATCAAGCACCTTAATTTTACGTTATATACAGAGGAGGTCACGATGAACATCAAGAAAACTCTAAGAATATTAGGTCTGGCACTTATCTTTTCTCTCCTAGTGGCGCTCGTACCAGCCACCCCGGCATTTGCTTATGACTACGATTTTGAAATGTCTCCAAGCTCCGGACAAACCGGGGATGAAATTGATGTATCCGGGGCAGACTGGCCCCCGAGCACCGAGTCCAACGAAGGAAAGTATGTCATAATTATCTTCTCCGACGAGGAACCCAGCACCTACGTGTGGTATGATGACCCCGGAATCAATTATGAAAAAGTTCAGGAAGCCGAGGTGGGCTGGGAAGACGATAATGACGAAGGAGAATGGAGCACCAGCTTCGATGTGCCGGATGAACTCACCGACGGTGAAGATGATGTTGGCGTAGAAGAAGGCACTTATTATGTAGGTGTCGGCCTCGAAAGCACTGCTGGCGATAACATTAGAATCTATGTCGTTGAAGAGTTTGAAGTTGAAGCAGCCGCGGCAGCAGCCATTTCTATCTCTCCAACTTCAGGGCTGCCCGGAACAGCCGTCACCGTTACCGGCAGTCATTTCACGGCAAGCAGGACGCTAACCTTCAAATTAGATGGGACGACCATCACAGCTACATCCGGCTCTACTTCCACCACCAGCAGCGGGACTTTTTCCAGTATCCTTACGATTCCCTCCACCGCTACCGCCGGCAGCCATACCATTACCGCTACCGCCGGCAGTACCGTCTCCTCCACTTTTACGGTAACCTCTAATGCCGCTATTACCCTCTCGCCCACCACCGGCGCAGCCGGCAGTTCTGTAGTTATTACCGGCACCGCTTTTCCGGTCAATACAATTCTCACCTTCTTGTTCGATTCAACACCAGTTACTCCAACCGGCGGCAACACCGGTACCAATACGTCCGGCGGTTTCACAAGCACTATCACCGTCCCCTCTACTGCCACCAATGGCGGACATATCATTACCGTTACCGCCGGGACCAAGACGCTTACCGCTGCTTTTACCGTCACCGGTTCAGCTACACCGACCGAAACAACCACGCCGACCGGGACCGCCTCTCTGAAACTTGCCACGGCGGCAGATACCATCGGCGCCCAGGCGACCCTGTTCGGGTTTGATTTTACCGCGGGTTCCACCGTGGTAATAACCTATGATGGCGCTGCATTGACCACCACAACGGCCGATGCCGACGGCTTTGTAAGCGTTACCTTTACCGTCCCGGCCGGAAAGTATGGCGCTCATACCATCACCGCCACCGACGGCGTGAACTCCGGCACCTACACCTTTACGGTAGAATCTACCGCGCCTGAAGTCCCCCAACCCAATTCACCTAGTATGGGTGCTGCAGTTAAATCGCCACCTACCTTTGATTGGAATGATGTTACCGACCTCAGCGCCCCGGTAACCTATAAGTTGCAAATCGCTACCAGCACGGACTTTGCCGCCAATTCTATCGTCCTGGATAAAACGGGCATTGTAGCTTCCGGGTATACTTTAACGGACGCCGAGGCATCACAGCTTACCGGAGACGTTACTTACTACTGGCGCGAAAAAGCGGTGGACGCCGCACAAAATGAAAGCGCCTGGACCGGCGCCGGCGAATTTACAATCTCCCAGCCTTTTGAATTTACCGGCTGGCCATTATACCTGACAATAGGTGTCGGGGCAGTATTAATGTTCCTGTTAGGCCTGTGGATAGGCAGAAGGACCGCCTTCTACTACTAATTGAACCCCTTTGCCGCCTCTGGCTTGCCCCTCTCCTCCTTCCCCTACCCTGGAGGAGAGGGGTTCTTTTTTCCCTTGACAAACTTCCCCCAACTCCCTAGAGTATCTACAAATCGCCCCGCTTGGCAAGGAGGCTTTTATGCCTGATGATATGGAAATTTACCGCGCCCTCCAGCTACACCTCGATAAAGGCCCCGTGGGCTTTCCCGCCACGCCCTCCGGACTGGAAATAACCCTGCTGAAGAAGCTGTTTACCCCGCGGGAGGCGCAAATCGGGGGGTGCCTTTCCAATATCAAGCCGGAACCCGCCGCCGTTATTTGCCGCCGCGCCAAGAAAGCCGGTATCAATATACCCCCGGACGATTTCAAGCAGGCGCTGGACGAGATGGCGCGCAAGGGACTAATCATCGTCTCCAGCGAGGGGTTGAGGGAAAAGCGCTACAAGAACGCCGGGATGACCGCGGGGGGCATCGTGGACTTTCAGGTGAACCGTCTGACCAAAGACCTCGTCGATACTTTTCACGAGTATCACGCGGAGGTTTTCGCCCGGGCGGAAATGACCGGCAGCCGCTCGATTCCCCAGCTCCGCACTATACCGGTCGCTAAAGCCATCGCCACCCCGGATAAGCACGCTATCGCCACTTACGACGACGTCCGCCGCCTGGTCGAGGATGCGCCCGGCCCGTTCGCGGTGGCCAACTGCATCCGCCGCCAGACGAAAGACCTGCAGGGGCACCCATGCCAGTATTCCGATATCCGGGAGACCTGTCTGCAAATAGGCCCCGACCACGCCCGCCAGTACGTGGAGATGGGCATCGCGCGGTATATCAGCAAGGAGGAGGTCTACGGCGTGCTGGATAAAGCGGAGCAGGCGGGCTTTATCCTCCAGCCGGAGAATTCTTTAAAGCCGGAGGCCATCTGCTGCTGCGACGGCGATTGCTGTATGCTGCTGTCTTCCGTCAAGAAAGCGCCCAACCCCTCCGCGATGTACGCCTCCAACTATTTTGTGGCCGTGGATTCCTCCCTCTGCCAGGCGTGCGGTAAGTGCGTTGCCCGCTGCCAGCTGGAGGCCCGCGCTTTAGCCGACGGCGTTTCCACCGTTAATACCGACCGGTGTATAGGGTGCGGCAACTGCGTGATTACCTGCCCCTCCGGCGCCACCAAACTGGTGAAAAAACCCGTCACCCTCGTTCCCCCTAAAGACAAAACCGCCGCGATGCTGACCATCATGTCCGCCAAGGCGGGGCGGTGGGGAATGTTAAAAATAAGATTAAAGATGCTGGTGGGGCGGGGGGTGTAAGGGGGATAGTTCACCCATTCCCCTTACCTGTAAAATCCGCCTCTATCCTCCTTTACAAAGGCGGACGAACCACCGGATTGCCGTTAATAATTAATACCATAAAATAACATCGCATCCCTTTCGTAAAGGGAGAGGTAGTAGGATTGGGGGGCTTGCCTCTCCCCTTACCGCAGGCTTTATACCCTTTTCATCCGGCGTGAACCAGCCATTGACAAAGCCCCGCAATGAGACTATGCTCACATTAGAGACCCGTAAATGCTTGGGAATTTAGGAGGGCGGCGATGGCGGAACAAGATGAACGGCAATACGTCAAAGACAGCAGGGTATCAGTAAAGCAGGATACCTGCCCCAAATGCGGCAGCAAAAAGGTCAAGTCCTGTCCCGGCGGCGCCGCCATTAAAGCTGTGCCGGGCATCTGGTGGATTTGCGAAGACTGCAAGCACCAATGGTAGCATCAGCCTAAAAAGCGATTACCCTCTCCCCTTTCCCCCGCGCGGGGAAAAAGGAGGGGGCTTGTTATTCTTCAGCGTTCAGGATTTTGTGTGCTTTTTTACGTTCTTCACCCCGGCGTTCCGCTTGTCCTCGGAGGTTTTCTTGCCCGTTACCGGGTGCTTGAAGTGGAAGGGCAGAATGTAGCCGGAGGGATAGGAATACGGGATTTCCTTGGCCGGCAGGTCAGACTTCCACCACGGCGGCAGGGCAACCTCTCCCTCTTTGAGCGGTTTTTTAGGCGGCGCCGGCTTCATGAGCCGTTCCGGCTTTACCCAGCCGGTGGCTGGCGTCCCGGAATAGACCGGCACCCACTTTATCTTCCACAGCTTCCACACGCCGTTCTCCTTGATAAACTCGTTTTCGTAAACGCCGCAGGCCAGCGCCTGCATCACGCCGGCTTCGTTCGGCAGCGCCATCGCGCCGAATCCCCACCAACGCCCTTTGCCGGTCTTGCCGTCCTCGGCGATATCAATAACGTCCGATAGATGCATCATCTGGTGCATGAATTCCGGGCTTTTATCGGTATTAATGTTCCCGAAGAACCGGTGCAGACCATCCTCGCCGAAGAACGTCCCCTCCGGCCACTCGAGCGTGGTATCGTCCCGCCAGGCAAAAAGGTCGATTATCTCGTCCGGCATCCACATGACGAGGTAATAGCAATAGGCATGCTCCAGTTTCCTGATTGCTTCGATGTCCTTCAATCGTGTTATTTCCTTTTCCATTGCCGCCAGTTTAGCTTCGATGTTCTTTTGCGTCACGTTAACTTCTCCTTTACTCAAAAATTAAGCTCTACCCACGCTATTGCTTTCGCTTTTTCTCTCCGGGGTTCACGATTGGCCGCCGCTTGGGATTTTTTGTTGAATACATATTAGCATAAATGATTTCTAAGGACTAATTTTTTCACAATTGTTTACGGCAAACTCCTTTACATACTATAATGTGCCCATGAGCTTTACCGAGGAGAACTACTACCAGCAGACCTTTACCAAGGTGGAACTGGCGGATGAAACCGTTAAGGGGGTGACGTTCGAGGAGTGCGCCTTCGACGGCTGCAGCTTTATCGGCACCACTTTCTCCGGCTGCCGGTTCGTTACCTGCAAGTTCAACGACTGCACTTTAAGCGCCGTTGTCCCGCTGAACAGCCGCCTCGACGATGTGGCGTTTAAAAGCTGCAAGACGATAGGCATCGACTGGACGAAGACCCAGCAGTTCCGCGAGATATCTTTCAAGAACAGCCAGCTTAACTATTCCAACTTCCGTTTCCTGAAAATCCTTAAGCTCAAGATGACCGACTGCGAGGTGAAGGACGCGGACTTTACGGAGGCGGATTTATCCCATGGCGATTTTAAGAACACGGATTTTGAGAAAACGCGCTTTATGAAGACCAACCTGACCGGCGCGGACTTTAAAGGCGCCAGGAACTACGCCATCGACCCACGGGCCAATACCCTGAAAAAGACTAAATTCGCTTATCCGGAGGTCCTCGCGCTACTTAACGGGCTGGATATCATCATTGAATAGCGCCCTTGCGGCAACCAGCTTTACGAGTGTATAATTCGTCTTGGAATTTTCATTTTTCCCCTGAAAACGGGAGAGGAGTTAACTATGGGCAGAAGAATAATTACGCAAGAAGACGCTGAAGTAACGGCTTCGATGATGCTATCCAAAGCCGGCACGGGAGCGGATAAAGACGCGATCAAGACGCCGGAGGCGGATTCTTATTTTACCAAGCTTTTAAAATACATCCCCGCCGAGATTATTTCCGGCTATGTGGCCATCGACGCTATTTTTAAATCCATCGATGATGTATCCGATACTTTCCAGTGGATAGTCGTGGCCGCGCTGACGGTGCTGACCGCTTTATATATCCTGCGCTTGACCAATGAACCAACGAAGCCGCCGGCTATATCCCAGGTGTTAATTTCCACCGTCGCTTTTGTGGTGTGGGTGTTCGCTCTGGGCGGGCCGTTCGCCACGATGGACTGGTACCAATACTATTACGGGGCCATCCTGCTGGTGATGTATACTTTATCCGTCCCGGTATTAATCGGGAAAAAGTCAGTTTAAAAACCTGACTCTGTTTTATGGCTATAAGGGGGGGCGATAACGCTCCCCTTTCCTTTTACCTTTTACGCCCGGCTTTCCCGGCTTTGCTTTTTACCTTTTGGGGCTTTTTCCCGAACAGCCTTTGCCAGAACGACCCTTTTTTAACGGCGGTTTTGGCTTTACTTTTGCCGGCCGGTTTTTTCTTTACCGCGGTCCTGGAGGCTTTCTTTCGGGGAGTTTTTCCGGCGGCGTCTGCCGTTATCTTGTTTAGTTTATCCGTAGCTTTTACCTGTAAAGCTTTGAGTTTCTTTGCTTTATCTACGGCGGCTTTGATATCAGAGTTTTTTTTCATCATGCTGTCTTTTGGGGCGGCACTTACCGCTCCCTGCCCTCTCCAAACTATACATTTTCTTGATACCAAGATTCAATTGAGTGGTTCCCGGCTTTCGCCGGGATGGTTAAGGGGAAAAGGCCGCCAGTTTGGGGGGCGCTGTTGAGAGGGGCTGCGCCCCTTTGGGTTACCGCATGCCGGCTCACCCTTCACTCCCCCTCGCCGCCCTTGGGGAAAAGCCCCGGCCCGCTTCCACCACTAAAGCCAAGGACATCAAAAAGTCATCGTGGCCGTCCGCGGGGGCAACATAGAAGTTCAGCGTCCGGCTGGGGCGGTACTGGTTCCGCGCTTTTTCCATCTCAAACCAGAACGCCTGGTACTCGGGGCTGCCGTCGCCCTTATAGACCTTGAGTCGACCGGAGTTGACCGCCGCCAGCAGGTTAAAGCCCAGCTCGCTTTTGCCCGGCTGGGTAAAGGTAAAGGGAATCACGCGCGACCCCAAAGCCTTGCGCAGAAAAGAGGCCACCGGCTCCCCTACGCCCGTGGCGTCCACGACGATTCTCCGGCAGCGCCATACATTTTTGAGGATGTCCACGAGCTGTGCGTAAAGCTCCGGGTGCTTTCGGCCCACCCAGCGGTAATGCTCCACCACCTTGAGGGACGGCTCTTTGGTTACTTCGTCACAGCTGGTAAAATCCAGCTCCGCGATGGTCACCACCGTAGCATCGCGTTTGGGGCGAGGCGCCATGAAATCCCCGGCATTTTCCGCCTCCCCCGCGAGGTCGATTCCCGCCACGTAAGCCTTCCCAGCTTCACTACAGCGCTTCCTGGGGTGTTCTCCCTGCAACTGCGCCCGCTGTAAAGCGTTCAAAAAGCCTCCCCCGCCGCGCACCGGCAGCAGGCGGTACTGGGTGAGGAAAAGCGGGTGATTTTCTCCCAGCCGGGCGCGCTCGCTTTCCACGTATTTTTGGTAGTCCGGGTTGTACTTCGCCACCTCCTCCCAATCGTAGCGGAAGTGCCGCTTAAGACCGTCCCGCCGCTCCAGTTCCAGGTTGGTCTGCTTGACCTCTTCCAGCAAAGTGCTTTCATCCCAGGTGGTGCCGTAGTGGACGGTAGTAGTATTGAACGCGGCACCCATCGGCTTGAATTCTTTGTGGTACTTTTCCTTGCTCACATCCTGGCTTTCATCGACCTCCAGTAAGAGATGGGCGGTATTACCGACGACGCTGGCCGAGGTGTCCGCCGAGAGGAAGATGGCGCGGGCTTCACCCAGTTTGATGATATGCCCCTGCTCCATTTCCCAAGTGCCCCAAAGGTCAGCTTCATTAAGGCGGTCTTTCAGCCGCCGCATGGAGATAAGCGCCTGGGGGAGAAAGGTGGGCGAACATTTTATAAGGTTTACCGGAGCATTAATGCTGGCAGAAAGCAGCCACTTTTCCAAATGCGCAGAAAGCTCATTCTTACCGCCCTGCCGGGCGATCTCCACGGAGAAAGTGAGACCTTTGAAACCACGGATGCTTGCCAGTACAGCTACCCCGATTTCAAGCTGGTACGGATATAATTTTATTTTGGTTTTTACTTCTTCCATTACACCCCTCCCCTTTGTCATTCTGGCACAGGCCAGAATCCACCAACGGCTCTCTTCTACTTTTAGATTACCAGATGGATTCCAGCCTTCGCGGAACTGACATGCAATGATATTATTCGTTTCAAAAATATTTTTTTTATTTTCCCACGAGTGGTTAGCTTCAGGTATCCGATTTCTTATTTATGTTAAATCATCTTTAATTCTCTTTATTCGATTTTTTGATTATGTTAATCTATCCGGTTATCTTTCTGGCAAGAATAGAGCTGCCGATATTCACCCCCATCGGAACCAGAACCTCATTAACGACGTTAGCAATGGCTTCTTTAAGGCCATTCCGCTGGGCAGATGTAATTTGATAACGGGTGCGCATCAGTTTATCTAAAGCCGTTGAAGCTTTTACAAGCAACAGCAAATTCCTTTCGTCTCCGCCGGAGATAGCTTTTTTAATCTCATGCCTTAATAAAGCGATTTCCTCATCAATACCTTCAATCCCGCCAGCAGAGCTAAAGTCAATCCTTTCCGCATCATTGAATATTTTGGAATAATACCCATGCTTTAACGCGTTCTGATTACCTTTTTGTCCGCCTTTCCTTTTTTTGATTTTCTCTCCCATTTATCTTCACCTCCTCGTTGACAGCCCTGGCGGCAGCCAGCACGATAATATGCGCCGCCAGGTCCCACCGCTGTTTTTCAATCGCCAACTTCAATAAACTCATTTTCCCACCTCCTTCCAGCATGGTGTTGTAGCAAAAGTGCCCATACTATTGTCATTCTGACCCCGATTTGCATCGGGGTCAGAATCCGTATCCACATTGCCAGGCGCGGATTCTTCGTCGTTTCACTCCTCAGAATGACTTATGATACAAAGCCTTCCAGCATGGAGATATTAGCACTGTTGTTCTATATTGTCCACATGCTTTTGTCCAATACTTTGCTTTCCTGACAACTTGTGCTAACCTGTTAAGGGGCCTGTTTTTCCATGAGGAGGTACGAAGTATGTGGACGCGCGAAAGTTTACACGACCTGGTACAAGAAAAACTAGCGGATTACCTGTTTATATCCGTATCCAACCGCGAGCCTTACGTGCACGTACGCTCCGGCAAGGAAATCATCACCCAGATACCCGCCAGCGGCCTCACTAACGCGCTGGACCCGGTGATGCGGGCCTGCGGCGGCACCTGGATAGCCTTCGGGAGCGGCAATGCGGACAAAAAAGTGGTGGACTATGATAATATCGTGCGCGTGCCCCCGAACAATCCCAAGTACGACCTGAAGCGCATCTGGCTTTCCAAAAAAGACGATGCCGGCTACTACGGCTTTTCCAATGAAGCGCTGTGGCCGCTGTGCCATATCGCCTACACGCGCCCGGTATTTAACGAGAGCGACTGGAACACCTACAAAAAGGTCAACGAAATATTCGCCAAAACCGTCATTAAAACAGTCGGCAATAAAAAAGCCTTCGTCTTTATCCAGGACTACCATCTGGCGCTGCTTTCCCACTATATCAAGGAAAAGAACCCCAACATCATCACCGCGCAGTTCTGGCACATTCCCTGGCCCAACCCGGAGGTCTTCCGCATCTGCCCGTGGAAAGACGAAATCCTGCACGGGCTGCTGGGCAACGACCTGCTGGGATTCCACATCCGCTTCCACTGCAACAACTTCATGGAAACAGTCGAACAGGAAATAGAATCGAAAGTGGACTGGGAGCGCTTTGAGATTACGCACCAGGGCAAGAAAACGGCGATACACCCCTTCCCCATCAGCGTGGACTTCGAGGAAATTACCGAACGCGTGCAAAAGCCGGATGTAGCCGCGGAAATCAAAAGGTTAAAAAAGCGGTTCGGGCTGACCGATGAAAAAATCGGGGTGGGGTTCGACCGGATGGACTACACCAAAGGCATCCCGGACCGGTTCCATGCTATGGAAAGGTTCTTCGAGCGGCACCCGGAATACCACGGCAAAGTAGTGTTTATCCAGGGCGGCGTGCAGAGCCGGACACAATTCGAGCCTTATAAAAAACTGAACATAGAGCTTGACGACCTGGTAGAGAAAATCAACTGGGAACACGACCTGGGGCGGTGGAAATCCATCATTTTCCTCCGGGAGACGCTTTCTCCCCTATCCATGATGGCTTTAAGGCGCATGGCGGACTTCTTCGTGGTCAGCCCGCTCCATGACGGCATGAATCTGGTAGCCAAGGAATTCGTGGCCAGCCGGGCCGATGAGGACGGCGTGCTGATATTAAGTCCTTTTACCGGCTCCGCCCGGGAGCTGCCCGACGCGATACAGGTGAACCCTTACGCCACCGATTTCTTCGCCGACGCGATAAAGGAAGCGCTGGAAATGCCGCTGGAAGAGCGGCAGAAGAGAATGCGGAAGATGCGGGAAGTGGTGCGGGAAAACAACATCTACAAATGGGCGGCGGATTTCATTACCGACCTGGTGAAGTTCGAGTTCGGGGAACAATAAAAAGAAGCTACAAGCATCAAGATTACGGCCTCACCCCCTTTAATTCCCCCTCTCCGTATCCAGGGCTTTGTATCAAAAGTCATTCTGAAGCGTGAAACGACGAAGAATCCGCGCCTGGCAAGGTGGATACGGATTCTTCATCGCTTCGCTCTTCAGAATGATAATGGTATGGCCACTTTTGCTACAACGCTCATCAAGGGAGAGGGAGTGATAAAAACCCCCTTAGCCCCCTTCCGATGCACTTCGTTCAGGCGGAACCTGCGGCTTTACGAAAGAGGGACGCCAATACCCCATGATTTTTCACCCCTAACCGTTTGCTATTATCTGCCGAGCGTTATAGAATAGGCACGGAGATAGCTATGGCCGTGACGAAACAACTTTTTGAATTGCAGGAACTGGACAACGACATCGATAATACGCGCCAGACGCTAGAACTCAAGAACAGCCAACTCGGCGACCGGAGCGCCCTCGAAAATGCCCACAGCCTCCTTACCGCCGAGCAGAAAAACCTCGAAGAACTCAAGCACCGGCGCCGCGAGGCCGAGGGAGATGTGGCCGATGTGGCCAGCAAAATCAGCGAGGCGGAAAAGCAGCTTTACAGCGGCAAAGTCTCCAACCCCAAAGAACTGACCAACCTGCAGCATGAGACGGCAATGCTGCAAAAGCAGAAAGACCAGATGGAAACCACGACGCTGGAAATCATCGACCGGATGGAAGAAGCGGAAAGCAAAGTCGCCGCGCTTACCGCCGATTATCAAAAACTCGAAGCAACCTGGAACAACGAGCAGCAGCAGATGGCGAAGGACATCGCGCTATTGAACAATATCCTCGCCGGGCTGCAGGAAAGCCGCAAGGCGCTGGCGGGCAGAATCGAACCGGCGGCAATCAGCCTCTACGAAAGACTGCGCGCGCAGAAAAAACAGGCGGTGGCCAAGGTGGAACAGGGCATCTGCAAAGCCTGCCGTCTTTCTTTATCCGCCGCCGCCCTGCAGCGGGCACGCAGCGGCCAACCAGTGCAGTGCGGCACGTGCGGGCGAATCCTGTTTATTGCTTAGCGATATGTGTAAAAACCCTCATCTTCTCCCTCTCCGTTTACAGAAAGGGAGAAGACAGCATTTGAATATCCTAAGACGATTGTTTGATAATTTCACAAATCTATCCTCATCCAAGACGAGATACGGGATTCACCCTCACCTTTATATTTTTCTCCCCTCAAGGGAGAGGTTATCCTTCAACAGGCTAAAGCGGGAGGAAGAAAGGGTGAAGGGGGTAAGGGCAATATTATGGGGAGAAAGGAATACCGCATATTTTGAGTTACGATAAACTTATTATCTATACGGACGGGGCGGCGCGGGGCAACCCCGGGCCGGCGGCGATAGGGGTGGTGCTGCAAGACGAGGCCGGTAATACCCTGGCCACGATATCGCGTCGGCTGGCCCCAACAACCAATAACCAGGCAGAGTACAGCGCCATCATCGCCGGGCTGGAAAAAGCGGTGAGCCTGGGGGCGAAGCAGGTGCGGTTAAAGTCCGATTCCGAACTGGTGGTGCGGCAACTGATGGGGCAGTATAAGGTAAAGAACGCCGACCTGCGGGAAATGTATTCTAAAGCGGTCAAGCTCATCGGGAAGCTGGAGAAATTTTCCGCCGTGAACATACCGCGCGAGCAGAACCGGCAGGCGGACGCGCTGGCGAATAAAGCGCTGGACGGGGGATAGAACAAAATCCTTTAGACAAAACCTCCCTCTTATCCCTTCCGTTCACTACGTTCAGGACAGGCTTTATAAAAGAGGGATGCCCCCTACTAATAAAAGGGCATAATGGCAGGTAGCTTC
This sequence comes from Dehalococcoidales bacterium, assembly GCA_034429595.1. GTDB lineage: Bacteria > Chloroflexota > Dehalococcoidia > Dehalococcoidales > RBG-16-60-22 > RBG-13-51-18. The sequence continues at coordinate 968 of DAOUGB010000054.1, read as the reverse complement.
CCGCCTTCGCGGGAATGACGACGGTTTGAAGGCAAGATAGATATTGCCACGCCGCTACCCCGAAAAGGCAGCGGTTTTCCGGCCTCTCCTCCCAACTCCCTCTCCGCGCACGGAGAGGGAGAAAGTAAAGAAAATCCTTTATTAACCGCCCGGGCCCTGGCGCTCTTTGACCCAGGAGAGGTCCGGACGCGCTCTGCCCCAGCCGGCTTCGGCGGCGCCTTCAAGGCCGGGCATGGGGTGTTTGCGCATTTCTTCCATGCGCTGCTGCATCATCCCTTCAAGGCGCTTCATACCTTCAGGAGAGGCGTAACAAACAATTTGCTCAAAGAGGCCCCGCAGCATTTTCTCCGGGTCCATGTTCGGGCCCATGGTCGGGATAACGAGAAGCTGCTCGTTTTCAATGCCCTTCTTTAAGAGCTGCGCCAGCTCCACGGGGTCGGCGCCGAAGGAATAATGATAACGCATGAACTCGACAGTCTTTTCATTGGTGTTATAGCCGGTGTTTGCCAGGTGATCGGGGCGGGTATAGGACGCTTCCGCGATATTCGTCTTAATGCCGCCGGGGCACAGGCAGGTGACGCCGATGCCGTAGGGCTTGAGCGCCTGGTAATAACATTCCATGAGCATGATGACCCCGGCTTTGGCGACGGAGTACGGCGTGCAGCCGGACGAAGCCATAAAACCGGACATGGAGGAAACGGCGACGATATGGCCGCCCTTGCCGGCTTTAATCATGCGCGGCAAGAAGGTCACGATGCCGTTGATAACGCCAAAGAGATCGACACCGATGACCCAATCAAAGTCTTCAAACGTGGAGGCTTCCGCCGGGCCGAAGGCATTGACGCCCGCGGTATTAATGAGCAGCTGGGGCGGCCCGCCGAATACTTTTTCCACCTCATCCGCCGCTGCCGCATATGCCTTGCGGTCCGTAATATCCAGTTTGATAGCGTGAACCGGCGCTTTTTTCT
>DAOUGB010000053.1:0-13373 GCA_034429595.1 Dehalococcoidales bacterium | reverse complement strand
ATAAATAAAGGGGGGTGAGGTGGTACGACCTCACCCCTTCTTATCTCCCTTGCCGTTTGCGGAGGGGAACTTTTTAAAAACCCCCTGAATCACCCTTTGCGAAAGGGGGAACCGGTATACTCCTCACCCTGGCTCCCTCTCCCATCAAGGGGGTGTTGTATCAAAAGTCATTCTGAGGAGTGAAACGACGAAGAATCCGTGCCTGGCAAAGTAGCTGCGGATTCTTCCCCCGATTTGCATCGGGGTCAGAATGACAATAGTATGAACACTTTTGATACAAAGCCCATCAAGGGAGAGGGTAAAAAGAAATAAAGAAGTAAGGGGAATATTATATTTGGGAGACGCCGATACCCATAATGGATGCCCAATATATTTTAATCAGGGTTCCGGCTGGCATCGGGGGCAGATGTAAGTGCCGCGGCCCCGGACGACAATGCGCTGAATAGCCCCGCCGCAGGCGGGACACTCTTTACCGACCCCGTGAGCGACGCTGAAATCATCGTGGGCGGTGCCGGGCCGGCCATCGGGGCGGATATAGTTGCGGACGCTGGCCCCGCCGTTTTTAAGGGCTTTCTGCAGGACGAGCCGGATAGCGTGGTAGAGTCGCTTGACCTCATCCGGCGTCAGCTTATCCGCGGGCCTGACGGGGTGAATCCGGGCGGCAAAAAGGGCTTCATCCGCATACATGTTGCCGATGCCGGCGATAAGCGTCTGGTCGAGCAGGACGGGTTTAACCGGGGCGGCATGTTTCTTCAGGATTTCCGCCAGGGAGCCAGTCGTAAAGTCGGCGTCCAGCGGCTCCGGACCCAGTTTTTTGATGACGGCGTTCGTATCTTTTTCCAGCCACATTTTCCCGAACTTGCGCGGGTCCCAGAAATGCACGTCCGTGCCTTTATCAAGGCGCAGGATAGCCCGGGTAAATTTGCCGTCGGACGGGTTGACCAGCAGAGAGCCGGTCATTTTCATGTGCATCACCAGCACGTCATCGCCGTCAAGATGAAAGAAAAGGTATTTGCCGCGCCGGGAGAGCCCGGTGATTTTTCTGCCGGTGATTCTGGAACTAAACTCTTTAACGGACGGCGTTTTGACCATGCCGTCCCATAAAACGTCCACACCGATGATGGTGCGGCCGATGACGTGGGGCAAAAGCTCGTTTTTAATGGTTTCAACTTCCGGCAGTTCCGGCATTTGTCACCTTTTATAAATATATTAGTTATTCGGCAGCAGGAAAATCAATTGAAGACTCATGAATCGCCTCAACCCAGCCGGTATAGCTATCCTGCCCGGGATGGCACTGACCCCTAAAAACATAAACCGGGTAGATATAATCCTGGGCGCTATGTACGTCATTCAACCAGTATTCTATAGATACGCTATCGATGGATACCCAAAGGGTACCGGGGCCACCGAAACCTATGTATTTACTTCTTGTTTTCTTCAATTCCTGATAGGCTTGTTTAACCGGTTTTAACGCCGCCACCTGGTAAGGCTCATATTTTACAGGATTGATAAACATCGAGACTATTTCTCCGCCATCGCCAATCCGCAGAGCGTCTTTGTCCGCCGCAAACTGAAACTGGTATCCATCTACAGGACGGTCAAAAATAACGAGGAGATGAGCCGGAACTCCATTAGCTTCTCCTCCTACCACCACGCTGCTTACTTTAACACCATCGTCAAGCCAGCCTCTTTCAGCAAGGAAATTTGCCGCAAGCAACGCTGCTTCCTCGGAAGATGTAAGCACAGGCGTTTCTTCAGGATACAGCTTGGATGATATGTCATAGCGAAATGCGCCGGTAGCCTTGAAAACCCTTAGAAACTCACCGGTCTCCTTATCACTCATCAGATAGGATTCATCACTCTCCCCGACCTCTCCTGTCATACCCAGCTTAGCGCCTATCACGGTAACATCTTCGACTGTGATATCCGGTTTTACCATCTTGTAAACCTGTATGTTTTCTGGAAAATCCGGCAGCGCTATCACCATGTTAAAGACAGGGGTACAAAACAGCCAGCAGGCGAAAGCCAGCAGGACTACAACAATAAACGATGATAACGCTATAATTATTTTTTTCTTCAAACTACTTCATTTCACCCCAGTTTTTACCTGCTTTGGTATCCACTTTAAGCGGGACGTTTAAAGCGACGGCGGAGTCCATGACATCGGAGACGAGGCGGCGCATAAAATCCATCTCGCCATCGGCGACCTCGAAGACAAGCTCATCATGCACCTGGAGGAGCATTTTGCTGGAAACACGCCGCCTGGACATCTCGCGGTAGAGGTTAATCATCGCCACTTTTATAATGTCGGCGGAAGTCCCCTGCACCGGCATATTGATAGCCATGCGCTCGGCGGCTTCTCTTACCTGGCGGTTGGCGGAGTTGATATCCGGGATAAAGCGGCGGCGGCCCAAAAGCGTCTCCACGTAGCCGTCCTTACGCGCTTTCTCTTTGGTGGCTTCCAGGTACCTGGTCACGCCCGGATATTTCTCGAAATAGGCTTTAATGAACTTCCCGGCTTCCTCTCTAGAGAACTCGGTGGCCTGCTCCAGACCGTAATCGCTCATGCCGTAGATGACGCCGAAGTTGATGGTCTTGGCGAAGCGCCGCATGTCTTTGGTCACCTGCGCTTTGTCCACCCCGAAAAGCAGCGAGGCCGTGGCGGCGTGAATATCCTCGTCGTTGCGGAAAGCGCGCACCAGCGCCTCGTCCCCGGAAAGATGGGCTAAAGCCCGCAGGTCGATTTGCGAATAGTCCCCGGCCAGCAGGTCGAACCCCGGCGCGGCGATGAAAGCCTGCCGGACCTGCCCGCCGAGCTCGCCGCGGACGGGTATGTTCTGCATATTGGGGTCGGACGAGGAAAGCCGCCCGGTGGAGGTGCGGGTCTGGTTGAAGCTGGTATGGATGCGGCCCGTTTTGGGGTTCACCAATGCCGGCAGGGCATCGATATAGGTGGACTTAATCTTGGTCAGCTGGCGGTATTCCACGATATACCCGGCGATGGGGTGGACGGGGCGGAGTTCTTCCAGCACGGAGGCCTCCGTGGAATATTTGCCCTTGCCGCGCCGCCCGGAAGGCAGCTGCATTTCCTCGAAGAGGACTTTGCCCAGCTGGGCGGGCGAATTGATATTGAATTCGTGCTTGGCTTCTTCATAGATTTTCTTTTCCAGCACGGCCGCCTGCTCGCCGAGGGTGCGGGACATTTCCTTGAGCATGGCCGTATCTACCGCGAAGCCGTTTTGCTCCATGATAAGCAGCACCGGCACCAGCGGCATTTCCACTTCCAGGAAGAGCTTTTTCAAGCCCTGGGTATCGAGCTCTTTTTGGAAGCCGGCATCCAGCCGGAAAGTCATATCGGCGTCCGCGGCGGCGTAGGCGGCGGCCGACTTGATATCGACCTTGGCCATAGATATTTGTTTGGCGCCGGTGCCGATAAGGTTATTGATGGGCGTCATCTCCACGCCGAGCTTGCTGTAAGCCAGCGCCTTGAGCCCCAGCGATTTTTCTCCCAAAAGATGCGCGGCAATCATCGTATCAGAGGCCAGGCCGTTGACCGTGATGCCGCACTCCCCCAGCACCATCATATCGAATTTGGCGTTGTGCGCCAGCTTGGGTTTTTTAGCATCCTCGAAGACGGGCTTAAGACGGTCGGCGACCTGCGGCAGCGGCAGCTGCTGGATTACATCTAAAACGGTGTGCCCCACCGGAATATAGCACGCTTTGCCCGGGGACGTAGCCAGAGAGATACCCACCAGACCGGCAGTCAGGGCGTTCAGCCCGGTGGTTTCCGTATCGAAAGCGAAGGAACCAGCCTCCGCCAGATTATTGACCAACTCATCAAGGTCTTCCGTCGTTGCAATGATTTTATAGTCGGTGGATGCCGACTCGCTCTTGACTTCCACCGCGCCGGATTCCGCTTCCGCCCCCGGCAGCCGGGGGATAAGGCTGAAAAACTCCAGCTCGCGCAACAAATCGGCGGCCTGTTTGCGGTCGTAGTTGGCGACCTTACATTTATCCAGTTCCAGCGTAACGGGGGTATCCGTAACGATGGTCGCCAGCTTTTTACTCTGCCGGGCGGCTTCCGCGTTATTCTGGAGGATTTCCTTCGTCCGGGGAGGCGTCACCTCTTCAAGACGCTGGTAGATATCTTCAACACCGCCGTACTCCTGGATAAGCTTAACGGCCGTTTTCTCGCCGATGCCGGGCACGCCGGGGATGTTATCGGAGGGGTCGCCCACCAAAGCTTTATAGTCGGCCACGCGTTCCGGCCCCACGCCGAACTTTTCTTTTACCGCCCCGGCATCGAAAAGAGAAGTATCACTGAAGGCTTTACCGGCTTTGGGATAAAGCACTTTGACATGGGGAGCCACGAGCTGCATGGTATCGGCATCGCCGGTGACGATAACCGTCTCGATATCCTGTCCGGAAGCCTGCTTGCTCAACGTGCCGAGAACATCATCCGCCTCAAAACCGTCCAGCTCGAAGAGGGGGATATTGAAGGCCTGGACGAGCTGCTTGACGCGCGCTATCTGGCTGACCAAATCGTCCGGGGCGGCGGGGCGGTTGGCTTTATAATCCTCGAACATATCATGGCGGAAGGTGGGGCCTTTCTTATCGAAGGCGATGGCGATATGCGTGGGCTTGAGGTCGTTCATGACCTTGAGCAGCATCAGCACGAAGCCGTAAACGGCGCTGACCACCTCCCCGGTCTTGCGGACGGTTAGCGCCGTGCCCGGCCGACTCCTGGTAGGCCCGAAAGCGTGATAAGCACGGTGGACGATGGCGTTGCCGTCAAAAAGCACCAGCAAAGGTTTTTCCATAAGCCAATTATAACATTATCCATAAAGCGTAAGACAACCGGTCAATAACATGGAGAGGGCCCGGTATCATGTAAATATTGAGCCCCCTTTACCAGAGTTGTATAATAGGCCAACGGTAATATATTAATTGCAGGATACGTCTAAAACGCAGAACAGGATGAAATAATGAAGCTTAAATGGTTTTTAATATTTGGAGGTATCCTTGTTGTTATCGCTGTTATTATACTGGGTTTCGTTTTTTATACCTCGCCGGTTAGTCCTTACTGGAATTCAGAACAGGACTACACGTCACGTTATAACATAGAGCATCTGGATGTTTCATATACAGGCCAGGGCAAAGGCATCGATATCAATAATAAATCCTCATCGCTGACCGTAACTCTCTGGCAGAATAATCCGGAAATATGGAAACTAAAGGCCTTTTATGATACTACCCCTTGCCCATCTCTTTGGTGGCCTTAGAAATAGCCTCGCCGGCTTTATCCTTTAACTCGGTGGCTTTTTCCCTTAAAAGCGCCCGCGTCTCTTTGCCGGGCTTGGGGGCATAAAGGAACCCGACCGCTACCCCGGCGATGGCCCCTAGAATAAAACCGATTAAAAAGCTGTTGCCGCTCTCTTTTTCACCCATTTTAGTCTTCCTCCCGTTTTGTGAACCGTTTCACCAGGCCCAGGGCATTGCGGATACCCTGGATAAACGATACTATCTGGGCGATAGGTTTAGCTACCTCTTCTTCAATGCTGGAGGTGACCCTTTCTATCGTTTGCGTGGTTGCCTTAATCGAATCGAGAATCGGCTTGAGGCGGAAATAGAGAATAAAGGCGAGCACGACCAGGATTACCACTGCCGCCGTCGCCCCGATGCCGAAGATGATTATTATCAGGTCGCGGAACCATTCCATATCCATATAGGTACTCCCAATACCGAGCATTACTCTACGCCATTGTAACGCTACGGGGTGAAGATGTAAAGCGAGAGAATGCTATTCAGTTTTCGATCGAAGAAGGGAAACCGTGCTTGCCTCACCCTGCCCTCTCCAACCTCATTACTTAAGCAAAGCCAAGGTTATCTGGTTGGAAAGGGGTTTTTAATAGAGGGGCTGGCGCCCCTCTCCGTCAGGCTACTCCCCTATCATTTCAAAATTATGCTCTACAACCGCTAATAATCAGGCCTAGATTCTCATCCTTCCAAATATTGGAGGGACTTCGTTCCTTAAGAATGACACTGCGGTTAAAAATCGTTGGGGGAAGGGCGGTTAAGGGGCTTTAAATGAGCGGTGTTATTGTGGCTGACAAGCACCGCCCGGTTGCCGTCAAAGACAAAGCGGGAAATACCGGCGGCATCCAGCTTGAAACTCCAGAACCCGGAGTTGTCCAAACGGAGGAGGGCGCAGATGAGTACTTTATGCACGGCGCGGTGGGATACCAGCACGATTTTCCCTTCGCCGACGCGCATGACGGCATCCTGCACGAAAGGCAGAGCGCGGTTCAAGACATCAGCCAGGCTTTCCCCGCCGGGCAATTTTACCTGCTCCGGCGTATCCAGCCAGTCCTGGTAAATATCTCCGTATTTTTCCTCGACTTCGCTTAACGTCAGGCCTTCCCAAGAGCCGCAATCAATGTCATTCAGGTTCTCGACGATATTAATATCCAGCTTCTGAAAGCGGGCGATGGCCTCCGCGGTTTCAACGGCCCTCCGGAGCGGGCCGGAATAAACGACATCGATTTTCTCGGCGCTAAGGCATTCCCCCAGCAATTGCGCCTGCTTCCGGCCGTTTTCGCTCAAAGGCACGTCAGACCTGCCCCGGAAAGTTTCCGCAGCATTAAAATCCGTCTCGCCGTGCCTGACTAAAATAATCTCTGCCATATCAATTAAGACTCGTAGTCTACAACCTTTCTTTCAAATGCCACTTTGCCTACAATTCCGCCCGCTTTAAGATGCTCCGGATGGTTTTGATATGCTTTCAAATCTTCAACACTCTCAAATTCCGAATAAAGTATGATATCATGAGCCGCCGGAGTATCGTTGATATTAATGCCCACTTCCAGAACGCGCAGTCCCTTTATCTTGCCATTCAGTCCTTCAAGCGAAGCTTTTACTCTCAACGCGTTTTCCGCTTTATCCGCGCCTTCCGCGTAATCCTTGAGTTTCCACATGACGACATGCTTTATCATGCTACCCTTCCCCTATAGCCCCCGACCTGCGGCGGGATATCGGGAAAAAACTACGTTTTTTCTTCCACCTTCTCTACTTCGATCGTGCATTCCGTAACCAGCGCCGCAAAGGCGCCGATGGCCGCCAGCACCGGGGCCCAGAGAATCCCTACCGCCACCACGGACGCGCCGATGGTAAGGGGGATATCAAAAATCGTCTTATCATCGTGGATAAGGCGGACGCGGCGGATGTTGCCCTCGCGGATGAGCTCTTTAACCTTTCTGACGACGTCCTCGCTTTTGATAGTGAACTTTTCCGTCTCTGCCATAAGCACCTCCTCACTAATGCATATTATACAGTAGGCAGTATACAGTTAACAGCGGATTTTTCACCGCGTTTAGAATGACATGGGAGAAAAATGCGCGGCATCTTTTGACAACTCACCCGAGCGTGTGACTGTTGAACAAACGCGTTTTCATGATATACTGTGTGATACAGGAGGTTATTTTGAAGAGTAAAGATTTCCTTTCTATCTCTGACCTTACGCCGGAACGCCTGCGGACTTTAATCATGCGGGCGATAGATATGAAAGCCGAGGGCTGGAACTCTTTATTACGGGAAAAGGTCCTGGTGCTGATGTTTGAAAAACCATCCACCCGGACACGCGTGAGCTTTGAAGTGGGCATGCGCCAACTGGGTGGTGAATGCATTTATCTTTCCCCGGATGAGGTGGGGCTGGGTAAACGCGAATCCATCCCCGATGTGGCCCGCGTGCTAAGCCGCTACGCGGATGCCATCGCCGCCCGTACTTTTTCCCATGAAACGCTGGAAATCATGGCTAATAATGCCGATATCCCGGTAATCAACGCCCTTTCCGACTACGAACATCCCTGCCAGGCGCTGGCTGATTTGCTGACCATTTACGAGCATAAGCAAACGCTCCAGGGGCTGACGCTGGCGTACATCGGGGACGGGAACAATACCGCCAACAGCCTGCTGCTGGCCTGCGCCCTTTGCGGCATTAATTTCCAGATCGCCTCCCCGGCCGGATATGAGATAGAAGAGAAAATATTACATACCGCTCAAGCCTGTGCTTCCGCCATCGGGTCAGAGGTAATCTGCGTGAGAGAACCGCGCGCCGCCGTGACCAATGCGGACATTGTTTACACGGATGTCTGGACGAGCATGGGACAGGAAGCGGAAACCGAAAAAAGACGCCAGGTTTTTGCCGATTATCAGATAGACAGCGTGCTGCTATCGCAAGCCAAGCAAGACGCGATACTGATGCATCCCCTCCCCGCCCACCACGGCGAGGAGGTGGCGGAGAACATCATTTACTGCCAGCAATCGGTGGTCTTCGACCAGGCAGAAAACAGGCTTCACGCTCAAAAAGCCCTGCTGGCGGAATTACTCGGCGGTTCGGAGATATTATCCGGCTACCACTAACGGTACCCTTCCCCCAAAATACTGATGCAGTTATGGAAATTATAAAACCATGACCAAACCTGTTGTTGCCCTCGTCGGACGGCCGAATACCGGGAAGTCCACGCTGCTTAACCGGATAGTCAAGCGGCCGGTGGCCATTACCGAGGACCTGCCGGGAACGACGCGCGACCGCAATATGGCCGACGTTGTCTGGAACAAGACCGAATTTACCCTGGTGGACACCGGCGGGCTGGATATCGACCCGCAGACCACCGTAGACAAGGGGATACAGGCGCAGGTAAACACCGCCATCCAGGAAGCCGATGTCATCATCGACGTGGTGGACGCCAAAGCCGGCATGACGCCGGCGGATGCGGACATCGCGGACCTGCTGCGCCGCGCCAACAAACCGGTGCTGGTGGCCGCCAACAAAGCGGATAACGACCGGCTGGAAGCGGAAGCCCTGGAATTCTACGAACTGGGGCTGGGGGAATTATTCATCATCAGCGCGCACCACGGCCGCGGCATCGCCGAACTGCTGGACAGAGTAGTAGAACTGCTGCCGGAGCAGCCGCCGGTAAAAATAGCGCCGGAAGAAATTAAAATAGCCATCGTGGGGCGCCCGAACGTGGGCAAGTCCATGCTGCTGAACGCCCTGGTGGGGAGCCAGCGCGCCATCGTCGATGGCGTTCCGGGCACCACCCGGGACGCCGTGGATACGCCTTTTGAATTTAACGGGCAGCGGATACTGCTTATCGATACGGCGGGCGTGCGGCGGCGGGGCAAAGTGGAGAGGGGGGTGGAGCAGTACAGCGTGGTACGCACCTTCCGGGCGATCGACCGCGCCGATGTAGCCCTGCTCGTTCTGGACGCCACGGAGATGGTAACTTCCCAGGACACGCATATCGCGGGGTATATCCAGGAAGCCGCCAAGGGGATAATCATCATCGTCAATAAATGGGACCTGATTGAAGATAAAGACACGGCGGCGTGGAATAAATCAGTAAAGTACCAATTCAAATTTGCCTCTTATGCGCCAATATTATATACTTCAGCAAAAACCGGTCAGGGTGTCAATAAAATAATGCCTCAAGTTCTCCAGATACACCAGGAGAGGCAGAAAAGGTTGTCAACTTCTACGGTTAACGATGTTATTCAACAGGCAGTGGCGGCGCATAACCGCCCGACAAGCCACGGCAAGCAGTTAAAGGTTTATTATGCCACGCAGGCGGAAACAAACCCGCCTACTTTTGTATTTTTTACCAACGACGCCAAGCTGGTACACTTCTCTTACCGGCGCTTCCTGGAAAACACCCTGCGCCAGGCTTTCGGGTTTTCCGGCACGCCGCTGCGCCTTAATTTTAAAACCAGAGGTGAAAATTGACTCCGTTATTATTGCTCGCGGTGGCCGTCATCGGCTATTTGCTGGGTTCGATACCTTTCGGGTTATTCATCGGGAAAATATTCGCCAAAAAAGATATCAGGGAAGTAGGCAGCGGCAAGACCGGCATGACCAACGTGCTGCGGACAGCCGGGAAAAAAGCCGCCGCGCTTTCCCTGGTGCTGGATGTATTCAAGGGCGCCATTGCCGTGGGCATTGCCGCCCTTATTTTTAGAGGCCAGAAAGAAACGGTGGCGGAGATATTCACCCCCATGGAAAGCGCCAAGGTGCTGGCGGCGCTGGCCGCCATCGCCGGGCATACGTGGTCGGTCTTTCTAAAATTCAAAGGCGGGCGGGGGGTAGCGACCTTCTTCGGGGGGCTGATGGCGCTTTACTGGCCGGGGGCGCTAATCGGCGCGATATTCGTTTTCGGCATCGGTTTCCGTACCAAATACATGTCGCTCGGTTCCATCATCGGCGCCGTCGTTGCCTTTATTTTAATCATGGCGCTGGATGTTTTGAAAGTAGACTTCCTGGGGCCTTATCCGCCCTTCGAATACGTTGTTTATTCCATGATAGGAGCGGTATTTATCTATGTCATGCACCGCGATAATATCATGCGGCTTTTCAACGGCACGGAGCGGAAAATAGGCGAGAAAGCAAAATCCGGGACATCAACCGGCGTTAACAGTTCAGAATAACACTTCCGGTTTTATTTGCAGTAAAATGAAGCAGCCACCATGCAAAAAATAGCAGTTATCGGCACGACATCGTGGGGGATTACCCTGGCGATGCTGATGCAAAGCAAGGGTTGTGATGTCCGGCTCTGGGCGCGGACACAGCGGGAAGCAACCAAAATAAGGAAAAAGGGCACGGACCGTTTCCCCGATATCACTATCCCGGCAGAACTAAAGATAACCAGTCAGATGGAAGAGGCGATGGACGATACCACCGCGGTAATACTGGCGGTCCCATCTTCCACGATGCGGGAAAATATCTCCAGAGTTGCCGCCTACCTGACAAAATCAACGATTATCATCAGCGCGGCCAAGGGACTGGAAATAGGCAGCAACAAGCGCATGTCCGAGGTCATCGCCGAGGAAATCAATCCCCGCTTCCACGGCAACATCTGCGCGCTCTCCGGCCCCCAGCTGGCCAGTGAAATCATCCATTGCCGCCCGGCCGCTTCCGTGGTGGCCGCCACGGATAAAAACACCACCGCCAAGGCGCAAAAAATATTGACCTGCGAAAATTTTTGCGTCTTTACCAATACCGATATCATCGGGGTGGAACTGGGGGGCTCTTTAAAGAACATCCTGGCGCTGGGCGCGGGGATTATCGACGGTCTGGGCTACGGAGATAACGCCAAAGCCGCTTATATCACGCGCGGCCTGACGGAAATAACCGCCCTGGGGATGGCGCTGGGAGGCAACCCGCTGACTTTTTCCGGGCTGGCCGGCATGGGAGACGTTATCACCACCTGCGCCAGCCCGTTAAGCCGCAACCATTACGTGGGCGTGGAGCTGGCCACAGGCAAGCGCCTGGCGGACATACTGGAATCCATGCACCAGGTAGCCGAAGGCGTGAATACAACGCTGGTGGCGCACAATATCGCCCAGCAACTGGGACTGGAAATGCCCATCACGGAGAAAATCTACCAGATATTGTATGAAAACGCCGACCCCGCGCAAGCCGCTTTAGATGTCATGGGCGGCAATGCCCGGCACGAACTGGTCGGCAGAAGATGGCGTTTGTTTTCACTATTCCGGCACCAGCAGCGAAAGACCGAAGCCAACGGGACCAACGGCGTTAAACACTAAGAAAAAAGACCCCAATATCCTGACATAAATTCACCGCACCTCTTTCCCAAAACCCCTATCCCTCCCAACTACGCTAACCTGCCCGCCGTCCCTCCGGGGCTATGACAGGCGAGAGCTTCGATGGACAGGTTTCCCCGTACACAGGGAAAGGGATGGTGATTCAACTGATTTCAACACATTAATAAACCATTCCGTTGTAAAACGGAATCCAGTTATTAGAAGGTGCTGTATTTATCCTTTAACTTGTGCTAACGCGGAAATATCTGGATACCGATTTTCATCGGTATGGTTGAATAGAGAATCAAAGATTATGCGAAAGATACCATAAACAAAAGGGCGGGTGTAAAACCCGCCCCTGCTTTATTAGGATTTCCAGGCTTATTTATCCTGTTCCAGGCTCCTGGCCAGCTCTTCAAAGAGCTTCTTCTGCTCTTTCGTCAGGGATTCCGGCGTCTTTACCCGCAGCACGACCATCTGGTCGCCCCGGCCAAGGCCATGAAGCCTGGGGATGCCTTTATCTTTCATGCGGAATACTTTGCCGGTCTGGCTGCCGGACGGTATCTTTAACTTGCACGCGCCGTGCAGCGTGGGTACCTCCAGTTCCGTGCCAAGGGCCGCCTGGGCGAAGTTGACGGGAAGTTCATAGATAACGTTTTCACCTTCACGGGTAAAATATGGGTGGGGCTTGACGGAAATCATCACATACAGGTTCCCCGCCGAACCGCCGCGGAACCCAGCCTCACCTTCGCCGGAGATACGGATGCCGTTACCCTCGTCAATGCCGGCGGGAACTTTCACGGAGATACGCCGCTTGTGCTTCTGGTAGCCGGCCCCGCGGCATTCCGGGCACGGCTCCTTGACGATCTGCCCCTCGCCATGGCAATCCGAACAGACGGCGGTATTGACAAACTGCCCGAAGAGGCTGCGCTGCACGCGGCGTATCTGGCCGGTGCCGTCACAGGCGGGACAGCGCACCGGCGGCACGCCGGGTTTAGAGCGCGTGCCGTGGCAGGTGGCGCAGACCTCGGTGCGGGAAATCTCTATTTCTTTTTCACAGCCGAGCGCGGCTTCTTCAAAGGTAATTTTGATGTTATAGCGGAGGTCATCACCGCGGCGGGCGGTCTGCTGGCTGGTGCGGCCGCTGCCGCCGAAAAAGGCGTCAAAGATATCGCCGAAGCCGCCCATATCGAACCCCTCAAAGCCCCGCCCGAACATGTTATCCGCCCCGGTGTGGCCGTAACGGTCGTAAGCGGCGCGCTTATCCGTATCCGATAGGACCTCATAGGCTTCATTGATTTCTTTAAACTTGTCCGAGGCCCCGGCATCGTGGTTGCGGTCCGGGTGGTACTGGAACGCCAGTTTGCGGAAGGCCTTTTTTACATCTTCAGTAGACGCATCGCGCGGTAAGCCCAAAACTTCGTAATAATCACGTTTAACTGCCATTGTTTCCTAACTCCCGGGGTAATGACGTAGATATAGTTTCAATTCTATGATACTCGCGGGGTGATTGTCCTGTCAACAAAGCTAACACCTAGATGTGAAGCTTAAAAATCAAAGTCTTAAATCTCCCTCCCGTCCCTCTTTTTCAAAGAGGGATAATGATATACCAGTACCTATAATACAGGTAAAATACCGTCATCCTCCCCCTTTGAAAAAGGGAGAGTGAGAGAGGGATTTCTAAGCTCCCGGCTCCGGTTCATCTTCATTAATTTCTCTGGGCGGGAGCATATCATCCAGATAGGCCTGTAAAATCAGCGCGGCAGCCGCGGCATCAT
>DAOUGB010000052.1:0-35683 GCA_034429595.1 Dehalococcoidales bacterium | reverse complement strand
TTGAGCGTGTATCGATTTTTATTTGTTTTATGTAATATAGCCTCGATTCGTTTGGTGAATTTTTCATCTATTTTCTTTACTTAGCTTGATTCGTTTGGTTAAAATACCCGACCGACCTTTTTCCCTCTTAGCCTTCTACCTGTTTACAGGAAGGGGGGAAAACCTCACCCTCCGGCTCCCTCTCCGTCCACGGAGAGGGAGAGGATTGGCAAAGGCCATCATTGGCCATTCGCTCAAGGGCAGGCTTTTTATCCTTCTCTCATCAAGGGGGCTAGTCATTCTGGAGGAGTGAAACGACGAAGAATCCGCGCCCGGCAAGGTGGATACGGATTCTTCCCCCGATGCAAATCGGGGGAAGAATGACAATAGTATGGACACTTTTGATACAATACCCATCAAGGGAGAGGTAAAGCGGCAGGGGTGATACTATGTTGTTAAAGTACAGTAGGAAATCTCCCTTAATCCCTCTTTGTTAAAGGGGGAGAACCTCACCCTCCGGCTCCCTCTCCGTCCACGGAGAGGGAGAGGATTGGCAAAGACCATCATTGGCGTGATATGCTTTGCTGCGCTCCAGCATGACAAGAAAGAAAGGGACGTTTACAGTATAAGGGGGATGAGGGGAAATGTGAATAGGGTTTTGTCGCGGGTAAAATCCTCCTCGCTCCCCCTTTGACAAGGGTGACGAAATATCCCAAAGGGGAGTAGCCTGACGGAGAGGTGCGCCAGCCCCTCTCGGAAAAAACCCTCTCCCAACAAAGACACATGGATGTAGGAAATGCCCTGTTTGGAGAGGACAGGGTGAGGTAAGCACTACCCAGAAAAGAACTGGTATAAGCTGTGAGATTGCCACGTCTTGACGGCTTAGCCATCAATGGCTCGCAATGACAGGAAAACGGATACCGCGCTACGCTCAAGATGACAAGCGGGACAGGAATGAGATAAAAGTCCTTTTCTTTGATTTGCATCAAGAATATGCTGGAAGTGTATGTCAATTTGATGAGGAGGCGGGTATGAGAAAAGTCTACCTGGATAACGCCGCGGCGATGCCGCTTTTGCCGGAAGCTAAAGAAGCGATGCTACCTTTCCTGGGGGAAGCCTTCGGGAATCCGTCTTCGCTGCACGAGTGGGGCGACAGCGCCCGGGAAGCCATTGATGAAGCGCGGGGGCAGGTGGCGGGGTTAATCGGGGCGGAGGCGGAGGAGATTATTTTCACCAGCGGCGGCACGGAAAGCAATAACTTCGCGGTCAAGGGGCTGGCTTTAGCCCAGCAGGCCAAGGGCAAGCATATCGTTGTCTCCGCCATCGAGCATTTTTCCGTATTAAATTCGGTAAGCACGCTGGGCAAACAGGGCTTCGAGGTGACCGAGGTGCCGGTGGACAAAAACGGCGTCGTCAACCCCGTAGACGTGAAGAAAAGCATCAGGAAAGACACCGTCCTGGTCTCCATCATGCACGCCAACGGCGAGATAGGCACCATCGAGCCGATAAAGGAAATAGCAAATATTACCAGGGAATTGAAAATCCCGTTCCATACGGACGCGGTGGCGACGGCGGGCACGATACCGGTCAATGTCAACGAGTTAGGCGTGGACGCTTTGAGCCTGGCGGGCAACGCTTTTTACGGGCCCAAGGGCAGCGGGGCTTTATGGGTGCGCAAGGGTGTGCGCATCATGCCGCTGCTGGACGGCGGCATCCAGGAGGGGGGACGGCGGGGCGGCACGGAAAACGTGGCGGGCATCGTGGGGCTGGGCAAGGCGGCGGAAATAGCCGCGGCGCAAATGCGGGCCAGAATCGATAAGCTAACGCCGCTGCGCGACCGCCTGATAAAGGGGCTCCCGTCTAAAATAGAGCATGTCGTGGTCACGGGGCACCCGCAGAATCGACTCCCCGGGCACGCCAGCTTCTGCGTGGAATTCATCGAAGGGGAAGCGATGCTGATGCTGCTGAACAGTAAAGGCATCGCCGTTTCCAGCGGGTCGGCCTGCACCTCGCGGGCGTTAAAAGCCTCCCACGTGTTAATCGCGCTGGGGCTTTCCCATGAAATCGCCCAGGGGTCGGTGCTGTTCACCTTCGGGCTGGATAACACCGTGGAAGACGTAGACTATGTTCTGGAGACGATGCCGCCGGTCGTCGACCGTTTGCGGCAGATGTCTCCGCTTTATGATAAGTTCGTTAAAACCGGCCAAGGAGGAAAGTAATATGCCCGTATACAATGAAAAAGTAATGGACCATTTCATGAACCCGCGCAACGTGGGGGAAATCGAGAACCCGGATGGGGTGGGGGAAGAAGGCAATCCCGTCTGCGGGGACATGATGACTTTCTATATCAAGGTTAAAGACGACCGGCTGGAAGATGTGAAGTTCAAGACCTTCGGGTGCGGGGCGGCGATTGCCGTTTCCAGCATGGTCAGCGAGATGGCCAAAGGGATGACGCTGGATGAAGCGATGCAGCTAACCCCGGCGGCGGTGGCGGATAAACTGGAGGGACTGCCCAAGAACAAGCTGCACTGCTCCAACCTGGGCGCCCAGGCCCTGCACCGGGCCATCGATAACTACCGCGAAAAGCAGGCCAAAGCCAACGGCGAAAGATACAATCCCATGGCCGCGGCGGACCCGCACAACTGCCCGCACTGCGAGGCGGGTACGGCGGAGGACGGCTCGCCGACCTGCCAGGCATGTTCTGTAGATGAACAAGAATGCGTTACGGGGGAGTAGCTGTATGGTCGAAGAGGTAAAACCGGCGGAAAAAGAAAAAATGACCATCGTGGTGTTCAGCGGGGAACTGGACAAAGCGCTGGCGGCTTTTATCCTGGCTACCACGGGCGCCAGCATGGGCATGGACGTGAGCATGTTTTTCACCTTCTGGGGGCTGAACATCCTGAAGAAAAACGAGGGGGCGGCGGGGGGCAAAGGGTTCAGGAAAAAGATGCTCAACATCATGAACCGGGGCGGCTCGAAGCGGCTCAAGCTATCCAAGTTCCACATGTTCGGGCTGGGGACGGGGATGATGAAGGGATTCATGAAGGAAAACAAGCTGCCGTCCATCGACGAGTTCATCCGGATGGCTAAAGATATGGGCGTAACCATGATACCCTGTTCCACATCCTGCGGGGTGATGGGGCTGGATAAAGATTCCTTCCGCGATGAAGTGGGCGTGCTGGCCGGAGCCGCCTATTTTCTGAATGAAGCCAGACAATCAAAGGTGACCCTGTTTATTTAAGGGGGAATTGACCATGAAAGCAGACCAAACGCTAGATTGTGTGGGACTATATTGCCCGATGCCCATCGTCAAGACGGCGCAGCGGATAAAAGAACTTAAAACAGGGGAAGTGCTGGAAATCGTGGCGGATGATAAGGGAATCAAGCAAGATATGCCGGCCTGGTGCCAGGCCACCGGCAACGAGTGCCTGGGGATGGAAGAAGCTAACGGCGAAATCAAGGTCTACGTGAAGAAGAAATAGAGGCAACACACAGATGTCATTCCGGGGAGCCCCGATTCGTGAGGCGGAAGGTCTCATCGGGGCTCGCAATGACAGGTTCGGTTAGAGTTCCCCGAAGCTTTTAAGCTCTTTAAAATCTATCATGCCGCTTTCGGCCAGGTTTTCAATTTCAATGCCGGATTCGACGGCGGCGGCCACGGGGTTCAGCCCGCCTAATTGAATAATGCCGACCCGGTTCAAGGCAACCGGCACCTGGCAGAGCGGCTGGCTGGTGTTGCCGATGGCGTAAATCCCCCCGATGCCCGCCTCCTTGAGCTGCGCCACTTTATCTTCAACCACGGCCCTGGCCGGGGCGGGGATAGTGCGGAAATTGCCCAGGATTTTACCGCTGCCGGTGCGGGCGGCCTGGCCGATACTCGTCAGCCTGGCCTGGATAAATTGTTCCGAGGGGTCAGTAGATGTCCCGGCGTATTCCGTCAGCGCGTTAAAGCGGCGCGGTTTGTTGTCTTTGATTTCCAGCACCCCGCCGAACCGGAATTCCGTGGGCACACCGGCTTTGAGCAAGACCCCGTTGATGGAAGCGCTGCATACCGTCGCGAAGCCTACTTTGCCTTCCGGGATGACCACCGCGCCGAGTTTTTCTCCCGCCGGCGCCGTCGCCACAAGGTCGCTGACACAGATGCCGGCCCGGAAAACGTCTTTCATGGCGGCCAGGGCTTTTTTGAATTTGTCCTGGCTGATAATGGAGGTGTTGATTGCCAGCAGACCGGCGCGTTTCAGGGGGTCGAAAGTGGTGAGGTAAGCCAGCAGTTCCAGTTTATCGCGCACGAGGCCGAGCTGCTGCGGCACCAGGGCGTCATGGACTTCCTGCCGGCCCGCCGGGGTGAGGGTGCGGCCGTCACGGCCGCCCGGCTGGGTGAAACCACGTTCATCAGCAATTTTCAGGTGATACCTGACGCCGCGTTCGCTAAGGAAAACGCCTTCTTCCTCAAGTCTCCGCGCGATTTGCGTGGAGCCGAGCGACTCCGATGACTCGTTCAACACCTTGAGGATAGCGATGAGTTTATTTTCCGCATCCGCGCCAACCGGCTGGTCCATAGCAACTCCGTTATTTTTTATCATTATAGCATTAATAGTAAACAGTACACAGTACACAGTAAACAGTAGACAGTAGACAGGTGTTGTATCAAAAGTATTAGTTTATGGTCGTTTTGACCCCGTTGCAAATCGGGGGGGGGAAAAATCCGCAGCCGCCTTTTCAGGTACGGATTCTTCAGCGCTTCGCTCTTCAGAATGACTTTTGCTACAAGGCTTAGTAAATAAAAGGGGAGGGGGCGGATAAGCGCCCCCTCTTTATGTTGATGCAGTTGATTACAATGTCTGCCTATACTATGGGCAGGTATTTATTCAGTTCGTATTCGGTGACCTGGGTGCGGTATTCGTCCCATTCCTTTTTCTTGTTCTCGATAAAGGAATTGAAGACATGCTCGCCGAGCGCTTCACGCACCAGCGCGCTGCCTTCCGCCAGCTGGACGGCTTCCGCCAGGCTGCCGGGCAGAGTGGTGATGCCGCGTTCTTTTCTTTCTTCCGCCGTCATCTCGTAGACGTTTTCCTCGATAGGCGCCGGGACGGAGAGTTTATCTTTGATGCCCTGCAATCCGGCGGCCAGCATGACGGAGAAGCAGAGATAAGGGTTGCAGGCCGGGTCCGGCGACCTTAATTCTATTCTGGTGGCTTTTTCACGGCCGGGGCGGTATTCCGGTACCCGCACGAGGTCTGACCGGTTGCGCCTGGCCCAGGACAGATAGACGGGGGCTTCATAGCCGGGCACCAGGCGTTTGTAAGAGTTGACCCACTGGTTGCAGACGGCGGTTATTTCCGGGGCATATTTCAGCAGGCCGGCGATATAACTCTTAGCTTCTTGGGAAAGATGATAGGAGTCTTTGGTATCGAAGAAAGCATTGCGGTCGCCTCTGAACAGCGACTGGTGGACGTGCATGCCGCTGCCGTTGATGCCGAAGACGGGCTTGGGCATGAAAGTGGCGAAAACGCCGTTCTTCAAGGCTACTTCTTTAACGACCAGGCGGTAGGTCATCACGTTATCCGCCATGGTCAGGGCGTCCGTATAGCGCATATCAATTTCATGCTGGCTATCGGCCACCTCATGATGGGAGTACTCGACGCCGATGCCCATTTTTTCCAGGTTGATAACGGTATCTCTTCTTAGTTCGATGGCGGCGTCCCGCGTGGTAAGGTCGAAGTAACCGCCCTTATCGAGAAAGTCGGTAGTGTAGGAATTGGCGTCGCCGTTCTTCAGTTTAAAGTAGAAGTATTCCAGTTCCGGTCCCACGTAGAAGGTGTAGCCCATATCGGCGGCTTTTTGCAGGTTCCGCTTGAGCACGTAACGGGGGTCGCCTTCAAACGGCTGGCCGCCCGGTTTTAAAACGTCGCAGAACATGCGGGCGGTGGCGCGGTGCTCCGGCGGGTTCCAGGGCAGCAGCTGCCAGGTATCGGGGTCTGGCATCGCCACCATATCGCTTTCATCGATGCGGGCGAAACCTTCGATGGATGAGCCGTCGAAGCCCATGCCTTCTTCCATCGCCCCTTCCAGCTCTTCGACCGTAATGGCGAAGCTCTTCAGGATGCCGAGAATATCCGTGAACCACAACCAGATAAACTTGACATCGTGTTCCTTAGCCATCTTCAGGATGTATTCCTTGGCCTCTTCTTTACTCCTTTTAACCATTTTACCTCCTATTTATATTGATATTTTTATTTCCTTGAGTTGGCGTATTGACATTAAGTCAGCGGCTGCCGCTAAATAGCAGATTCATTCCTATCACCGGTGCGGACGCGGACGACTGTTTCCACCGGCAGCACGAATATCTTGCCGTCGCCGGTATCACCGGTACGGGCGTTGCTCAAGATGGCATCTATCACCACCGGCACGTCCTCGTCAAGCACCACCAGCTCTATCTTGAGCTTGGGCAGCAGGTCGACGCGATATTCCCCCACGCGCCATTGTAAGGGGATGCCTTTTTGCTTGCCGCGGCCGCTGACCTCGCTGACCGTCATGCCGTAGTAGCTTTTTTCTTCAAGCGCTTTTTTCACGGCATCCAGCTTTTCTTCCCGGATAATCGCTTCTATCTTCTTCATCGCAGCAGACCTCCGTAAGCTCTTTCTCCATGTTGTGAGAGGTCGAGGCCGACCGTTTCTTCGGACGGGCTGACCCGTAGCCCGATGGTAACATCCACGAGTTTGCCAAGCCCATATGTCAGGACGAAAGCGAACCCGCCTACCGACACGACGCCGATAAGCTGCTTGAGGAGCTGCATGGCGTTGCCGTAAAGCAGGCCGTTAGCGCCGGCGGGGTTGACGGCAGCGGTGGCGAAAATACCTGTCGCCAGCGCGCCCCAGATACCGCCCAGACCGTGGCAGGCAAAAACATCCAGGGAATCGTCCATGCCGCGCTTAATTTTGAGAAACACCATGCCGTAATAAGAGATGACGGCGGCGATACCGCCGATAGCAATACCGGCGATGGGTGTGACAAATCCAGCGGCGGGTGTAATCGCCACCAGGCCGACCACCGCGCCGGTGACCGTGCCCAGTACCGTCGGGCGCTTGTGTATCCAGCTGATAATCATCCAGACGAAGGCGGCCGCCGCGGCGGCCGTGTTGGTGGCCACGAAAGCGCTGGAAGCCAGCCCGCCGGCGGTAAGCGCGCTGCCGGCGTTAAAGCCGAACCAGCCGAACCAGAGCAGAGCGGCGCCGAGCACGACCAGCGGTATGTTATTGGGTTCCATAATATCCTTGGGGAAACCGCGCCGTCTGCCCAGCAGCATGACGAGCGCCAGCGCCGAGACCCCGGCGTTGATGTGCACTACCGTGCCGCCGGCAAAATCCAGCGCGCCCAGTTTGGCCAGCCAGCCGCCGCTGCCCCAGACCCAGTGGGCGGTGGGCAGGTAAACGATGGTCAGCCATAAAGTGGCAAACACCAGCAGGGCGCTGAATTTGACCCTTTCCACGATGGCGCCGGTAAACAGCGCCACGGTGATGATGGCGAACATGGCCTGGAAAATCATGAAGGCCAGGTGCGGGGTGGTGGTGGCATAGGTTGCCGAGGCTTCCTGCCCCACGTTTTTCAGGCCGATAAAATCAAAACCTCCGATGATGCCGGCATGGTCAGTGCCGAAGCTTAAACTGTAGCCGTAAATGACCCAGAGGAGTCCGACCAGCCCAAGACAGGCGAAACTCATCATGATGGTGGACAGCAGGTTTTTACGCCGCACCATACCCCCGTAAAAGAGGGCGAGGCCCGGCGTCATCAGCATGACCATTGCCGATGACATTAACAACCATGCCGTATCTCCCGTGTTAATCGACATTTATTATGCACCTCCCGACTATTTTTATATTTACAGTATAGCCGGGATATGTTTCCTGCAAGTTACGCTAATGTTAAATCCATGTTACGCGGTAAACGTTTACCGTATTATTTAACGGCGGCCATGTTAGCGCAGCAGGCCGCCGTAAGCCCTTTCGCCGTGCTGGGAAAGGTCCAGCCCCACCGTTTCCTCGGACGGGGTCACTCTGAAGCCGATGACAAGGTCTACCAGCTTGCCGAGTCCCCAGGTAACGGCAAAGGCATAAGCCCCGACGGCAACGATGCCGATGAGCTGTTTTAAAAGCTGCATGCCGCTTCCCGCGATTAAGCCTTCGGCGCCGGCCGGATTGACGGAAAGGGTGGCGAAAACGCCGACGAACAGCATACCGATGATGCCCCCGACGCCGTGAACCGCGAACACATCCAGGGAATCGTCAAAGCCGAGCTTGTTCTTGAATAAAAGCATCGCGTAGTAACAAACGATAGCCGCCGCTATGCCGATGGGCACCGCCGCCAGGGGGCTGACATAACCGGCGGCGGGCGTGATGGTAGCCAGCCCGGCAACCGCGCCGGTGACAGTGCCGAGGAGGGTGGGGCGCCGGTGGAACCAGCTAATCATCATCCAGGTAAAAGCGGCGGATGCGGCGGCGGTATTGGTGGCGACAAAGGCGCTGGCCGCCAGGCCGCCGGCGGTAAGCGCGCTGCCGGCGTTGAAGCCGAACCAGCCGAACCACAACAGCCCGGCGCCGAGGACTACTAACGGAATATTATTGGGCGCCATGGCGTCCTGGGGGAAACCGCGCCGCCGTCCGAGCAGGAGGACTAAAGCCAGCGCGGACATGCCGGCGTTGACATGCACGACCGCGCCGCCGGCGAAATCGAGCACGCCCAATTCAGCCAGCCAGCCGCCGCTGCCCCAGACCCAGTGCGTCACCGGGCTGTAAACGAGCGTCAGCCACAGGGCGGAAAAGATACAGAGGGCGCTGAATTTGACCCTTTCCACGATAGCGCCGGTAAACAGCGCCACGGTGATAATGGCGAACATCCCCTGGAAAATCATAAAGCCGAGGTGGGGGACGGTGGCGGCGTAAACGGGTGAAGGGTCTTGCCCCACGTTTTTCAGGCCGATAAAATCAAAACCTCCGATGATGCCGGCATGGTCAGTGCCGAAGCTCAAACTGTAGCCGTAAAGTACCCAGAGCATGCCCGCCAGCCCGAGGCAGGCAAAACTCATCATCATCGTGGAGAGGAGGTTTTTGCGGCGTACCATACCGCCGTAGAACAGGGCGACACCGGGTGTCATGAGCATGACGAGGGCAGAAGAAATGAGAATCCAGACCGTATCTGCGGGATTTATCGACAAAAGGGACCTCCGGAAAGAAGGATATCTGATGTATTTTACCGGTCTTATGTTACAAACAGATTACATCAGGGGGAATTTGATGGCGAGGTTTTAATTTTCGTGGGGGGTAAGGGCGGGGCGGCGGTTATTCGTTCTTGATGAACTTGTAGCCGATATTGCGGACGGTCTCGATATAGGTGTGGGTGGCGTCTTCGATTTTACTGCGCAGGCGGCGCACGTGGACATCGACGGTGCGGTCACCGCCGAAATAATCATAACCCCAGATTTTATCGAGCAGGGCTTCGCGGGTAAAGACGCGCCCCTTGCTGGTGGCTAGTAGCTTAAGCAGTTCATATTCCTTAAAGGTTAAGTCCACCCGGGCGCCGTCCACGGTGACCTCGCAGGTAGAGGTATCGATAAGCAGCCCGTTGCGTTTAATCTGTTCCGGGTTATCCGTACCGGCGGCGTCCAGCAAACGGTTTATCCTTAAAAAAAGCTCCGCGCTGTTGACCGGCGTCAGAATGAAGTCGTCGATTCCCGGGAAAGCGCCGATATTTTCCAGCGTCTTTTCCGTAACGATGGCGATAACGGGCAGCTTTTTCTTTCTCTTGAGGTCGGCCACCAGCTGCCATGGTGCGGCGTCCTGTTGCCCGCCTAGTTCCGCCAGGACTATTTGCGGCGGGGTGCGGGCGGCGGTTTCCAGCGCGTAATGATAAGATGAAGTCGCGGCAGTAAAGCCGTTCTCATTAAGTCCGGCCTGGAGCGCCGCGGCTTTATCCGTGTCTTCAGATATAATCAAGATACGTGTCATTATCCTATCCAGGGCTACTATTGTTGCCGCCGGTCTATCGCCGGTAAGCGTTTGCTGTATCATTATACACCCAATCTTGCCTAATAGGCATAGAGCCTACTGTGAGGTCTCAACCAGCGCGGGTAAAGCTTGATAAAACCGCCATCCGTGATTTCAGCGGCGCTGCCGCCGAAATGACCGGCGAATTCCCCGCCTCCCTGAAAAACGGTATACGGCAACCGTTTACCGTATATTCATAAATATAGCATACATGATTTGTTTCGTCAATATTTCCCGGCAGGGAAGATACTGCTTCCCGGGATGCGGACGGTGAAAGACGTATTTTTTTATGACGGGTGCTTTCCGCTCGGTGTTCACAAATTATTTAGAGGTTTTGAGGGAATGTTTATGGTTTGTTTATCTTTTGGACATTAATATGATACAGCGCAAAGGATTTATTAAGGGAAGACAATATTATGAGGAATAATCTGGTAAAAAGGATAAATCCTGCGGTAAATAATAAACTCTTGAGGCATGTGAATCCGGCAGGGAAAAAGCGAATTATCAGAAGGACTGTGCCCGCAAGACAACCGAACGTCATCGTTCATAAGCAATCGAACGGGATAAAATTCAGGAATTCTGAAGTTGCCAACAAATTCAATCCCGCCATGCTGGATTTAGGCAATTTAAATACGCCGTGCGAAGAAAAAGGCGCTATCGCGGCCGTTTTTGATATTACGGATTTCACCAAATTCTGCAATCAGGTGGATGCTTATCTGGAAATACCCAGGTTCCTGAACTATTTCCTGAAATGGTTTTTTGACTGCATCGTACAGGGTTTGACCGAAGAAGACGATGGCGAGAAAAGCACTTTCTGGGCGGACCTGCCCATGCTGGTAAAGTTCCTGGGAGACGGATTGCTGATTGTCTGGAATACGCAGCGGGTTGCCGCTGACCAGGCATGCAGATTGGTGGCGACGCTTTATAACATCTGCCGGGCGTATAGCAATGACTTTTACCCGCAGATAAATACGGTAGTCAATAAACCGCCGGGTATTTTAAGGTGCGGCATCGCCAGAGGCAGGGTATTCAGTATCGGCAACGGGCGCGACTATGTGGGCCATTGCATCAATAATGCTTCCAGGTTATCCCACATGGACGGTCTAACCTTTGCCTTCCCGCACCGCGGGTTCCAGGTAAGGGAATACCTGCCGGAAAAATACGCCAAGTTCTTTGTCCAGAAGTATGTGGATATTAAAGGTGTTGGCGAAAATGAGATGGTATGGGTAGTCAGAGAGGAATTTGAGAGGCTGCCTGAAGAAAAGAAAAAACAATACCGTACCGTTGATGCAGCTGCGGAGATGATAGAACTGCAGTGAAAAAAAGTGCGGTAATAAATATATGGAGAAACGAACATGGTTAATAGTCTGGAAAAAACAAAGGGAGGCGTAATGTCTTCAACCCCGGCAGCGATGAGTAACCGATTGCAGCTGGGGATGAATACCGATATATACCATAAGCGCGATTCGATTACCGAGTTAAACCAGATACTGGCGCAGATTATCAGGATGACCGAGTTGACGCTCAAATCAGATGCGGCATCGATACTGCTGTTCCGGAATAACGATCAGGAATTATATTTCGAGGCGGCTTCCGGCCCGGTGGGCAGGACGTTGCGTCAGGTAAAATTAAACACCCAGTACGGCATCGCCGGACAGGTGGCGCGCACGGGCAAGCCGCTCATCGTCAACGACGTAGCCCGCAGTAAGAATTTCCACAAGATGATTGATGATACCACCGGCTTTGCCACGCAATCGTTGCTTTGCGCCCCGTTGAGCGTTAACAAGAAAATCCTCGGCGTGATTGAAATCTTGAATAAACAGGACGGGACGGCTTTTAACGAACGCGACCTGGAAGCGGTTGTTTCCGTGGCGAGTACGGCGGCCATGGCCATTGAAAACACCAGGCTTTATCAAAACATGGTTGAAGCCAATAAAAGCGTCCTGGAAGCGACGGCAGCCGCCATCGATGCCAAGGGGCCTTTTTCACGGGGCCATTCCCAGCGGGTGATGGAGTATTCTTTAAAGGCCGGTGCCGTGCTTTCCTTTTCTCCGGAGGAAATGGAGACGCTGGAATATGCCGGACTGCTCCATGACATCGGTAAATTCGCCGTCGATTCCAGCATTCTTAACAAGACCGGCCCGCTGACGCCTAAGGAATGGGAGATGCTGCGGACGCATCCGGTCGTCGGGGCAGAACTGCTGGCCG
Source organism: Dehalococcoidales bacterium (assembly GCA_034429595.1). Taxonomy (GTDB): domain Bacteria; phylum Chloroflexota; class Dehalococcoidia; order Dehalococcoidales; family RBG-16-60-22; genus RBG-13-51-18. The sequence goes on along the minus strand of DAOUGB010000052.1, from coordinate 23,456 downwards.
GTATTCCTTTTCTGGAAAAGGCCAGTATACTCGTGCTGAACCACCATGAAAAATATGACGGCAAGGGCTATCCCAACGGGATAAAAGGCGAAGATATACCGCTGGGGGCGCGTATTATCGCGGTAGCCAATGCCTTTGATGCGATGACCAACGACCGTTCTTTTTGTTCTGCCAGGCCTATCGAAGACGCGGTGAAGGAACTCCATGAGAATTCCGGTATTCAATTTTGTCCGGTGGCCGTAAAAGCATTGATATCCGGCCTCCGCTTAAATACCGGTAATGGATAACGCGGGTAACCATACCCGTATGTAATGTATCAAATACATATTTGAAAGAAGATAACGCACATGGATATTCGTATCCTCGGGGCGCATAACGGTGAAACAACCAGCAGCAGTTGTGTTAGTTTCCTTATCGATGGGGAAATGGCTATTGAGGCGGGAGGATTGACCTCCCGCCTTTCAATTGAAGAGCAGGAAAGAATCAATGCGGTGGTTATTACCCATAACCACATGGACCACATCCGTGATATCCCCACCATCGCGCTGAATTTGTACCGGCTCGGCGCCTGTCTCGATATTTATTCCACCAGCCATGTCTGCGATACGATCAAGGAACACCTGCTGAATACGGAAATTTACCCGGAGTTTCAGAATATACCGAAAAATAAACCCACCGTCAGTTTTCTGGAGGTCGAGCCGCTGGGGCTGCAGTGGGTGGATGGGCATGCTATCCTGCCGGTGCCGGTGAATCATGTTCCCGATGCGGTGGGATATCAGATAAGCGACAAGCGGGATAAAACGATTTTCTTTACCGGTGATACCGGCCCGGGCCTGGCCGAATGCTGGCAGCAGGTATCGCCGGAGCTTTTAATCATCGATGTCACCCTGCCGGATAGGTTCGAGGAGTTTGCCAGGAATACGGGACATCTCACGCCGCACCTGCTGGAAGAAGAGCTTATCAGCTTCCGCCAGCTGAAAAATTACATCCCGGCAGTGCTGACCATTCACATGGATGTGGCCCAGGAAGCGACTATAAGGTTGGAGCTGGCAGACGTGGCAGCACGGCTGGGCATCAGCATCACTATGGCGTATGAAGGCATGTGCCTGACCGTATAGTTTAAGCCGACCGGCTGGTTAACCATACTTTGAGATGCTCATCCAGTTTACCGGTGAGCGATTCTATCTTTAGCACGTCCCCGCTGACGATGGCTGACTCTTCCGCTTCCGTAAGGCCGTATTCCTCCAGCGCTTCCGTTGGATTACCTGCCAGCTGCGCGGCAAAGGCGCTATCCAGGGTGGCGCGGTAGATAACCGGGACCATTCTGGCGGCGCTGTCCGCCGCTGCCAGTTGCTTGACCTTGACTGGGCAGGTCTTGTAAGCCGGGGTGCCGGTCACGGGGTCGAGGGTGGCGGGGTCGGCATTAATCAGGTTATTGGTCGGGCACTCCGCAAAGTGGAAGGCCATGTGCACTACTCCCGGCGGCACCTGCATGGTGACGATAGCCCTTACCTTGACCTCGCCCTGGCGGGAAGTTAACTGAACCATGTCCCCGGTCTTGATGCCCAGCGGCGCGGCGTCCGCGGGGTTGATGCGGAACTCCTCTTCGCTCATCAGGATGTTGAGGATTTCCACCTTGCGGGTCATGGTGGCATGGTAGTGTACCAGCCGGCGGCCGGTCATCAATAACAGGGGATAGGCCGCGTCCGTCGTCTCCACGGGCGGGCGGTATTGCAGCGCCACGAAGTTGCCCTTGCCGGAAGGCCGGGAAAAGACGTTTTCATGCAGGATGCAGGTGCCGGGGTGGTCATCGCTGGGGCAGGGCCACTGCAGGCTGCCTTCATCCAGGCGTTTATAGCTGACGCCGCCGAGGGATGGCGTTAGTTTGGCGATTTCATCCATCACCTGAGAGGCTTCTCTATGTTCAAAACCTTTAGCGCCCATGCGCCGGGCTATCTCGCTGATTATCCAGCAATCATCCTTGCTCTCGCCGATGGGCTCGATGGCTTTTCTGATGCGCTGGATGCGGCGCTCGGTATTGGTGAAGGTGCCGTCCTTCTCCGCGTAGCTGCAGGCCGGGAGAATGACATGGGCGTATTCCGCCGTCTCGTTGAGGAAAAGGTCCTGGAAAACGAAGAAATCGAGCTTGCTCAACGCCTCGCGGACATGGTTGCCGTCGGGGTCGGTCAGGACGGGGTTTTCCCCCATCATATACATCGCTTTTATATCGCCTTTAATGGCGGCGGGAATCATGTAAGTCAGCTTCATGCCCGGCTCGCGGCTCAATGCCGTGCCCCAGGCCTCCTCGAATTTCTTGACCGAGGCCTCGTTGGTGACGGACTGGTAGCCGGTGAAAACGTTGGGCAGCGCGCCCATATCGCAGGCGCCCTGGACGTTGTTCTGCCCCCGCAGCGGGTTGACCCCGGAGCCGGGTTTGCCGAGATTGCCGGTGAGCATCGCCAGGTTGCCGTTGGCGATAACGTTATCCGTGCCGTGGCTGTGCTCGCAGATGCCCATGGCGTAAAGAATCGTCGAAGGTTTGTTGGTGGCGTACATGCGGGCGGCCTTAACGATAAGGTCGGGGTCGACGCCGGTGGTCTGCGCCACCCAGTCCAGCGGGTAGTTCTTGAGTGCTTCCTTGAAAGCCGGGAAGTTTTCACAGCGCTTATCGATGAATGCCTGGTCCTGCAGGCCTTCATCCAGGATAATGCGGCACATGCCCATCAGCAGGGCGACATCCGTGCCGACCTTATGGCGTATCCAGAGGTCCGCGTCCCGGACGAAGTCTACTTCCATGGGATTGGCGACGATGAGTTTGGCCCCGTTCTGGCGGATGACCTGGCGGACCCGCATGGCCAGCACGGGATGCGCCTCGGTAGTGTTGGTACCGATGGCCAGCACGCATTTTGCATTGCTGAAGTCATCGATGTTATTCGTCATGGCTCCGCTGCCGAAGGTAGTGGCCAGACCGGCCACCGTAGGGGCATGTCAGAGGCGGGCGCAGTGGTCGACGTTGTTGGTATGGAGCACCGCCCTCCCGAATTTTTGCATCAGGTAGTTGGCCTCGTTGGTGCTGCGCGCCGAGGAGACCACACCGACCTCTTCCGGTTGATACTGCTTCAGCTTTGCCGCCACCAGGTTCAAAGCTTCGTCCCAGGTAGCCGGTTCGAATTTGCCGTTGCGCTTGATGAGCGGCGTGGTGAGTCGGTCCGGGCTGTGGACGAAATCAACGACCCCGAAGCGGCCCTTGACGCAGAGGTGCCCCTCGTTGGAAGGACCCTCCTTATCCCCCCTCACGCTGACGATTTCATCGCCGCGCAGGCCCAGATAGACCTGGCAGCCGACGGCGCAGTAGGGGCAGGTAGTCTTGACCTCGCGGGTTACCTGGCGGCAGTTCTTGAAGACCAGCGCGCCGGTGGGGCAGCGGGAGACACATTCGCCGCAGGTCTCGCACTTGGATAATAAGATGGGCAGGCCGCCGGCCCCGGCGACGGTTGCCGAATCCCCCCGGTAAGCGATATCGATAGCGTCGATGCCGGTAATTTCGTGGCAGGAGCGCCAGCACTTGCCGCAGAGGATGCACTTGTTCATATCGCGCACGTAAGCCGGGTTGCTGTCGTCAACCGGCACATGCCTGGTGCGCTTGCGCATCTTATTAAAATCCGCTTCCTCGACGCCGAGATAGCGCGCCAGTTTCTGGAGCTCGCATTCCTGGTTCTTGGAGCAGGTGAGACAATCGCCTTCATGGTTGGCCATAATCAATTGCAGGGTGATGTTGCGGGACTGGTTCACCAGTTGCGTATCCGTATGCACCACCATGCCGTCAGTGGCGGGGGTGGTGCAGGAGGTGGGCAAGCCGCGCATGCCTTCAATTTCCACCACGCAGATACAGCAGGCGCCGTATGGTTTTAAATCGGGGTCGTAGCAGAGGGTGGGGACATAAATACCGGCCTGCCGCGCCGCTTCCAGCACGGTGGCGCCTTTCTGTACCTCCACCTTCTTGCCGTCGATAGTGACGGTGATGGTCCCGACCTTTTCCTCTTTAATTGCAGGAGCGTTATCTGTCATATATGTTCCTCCTGTTATATACCCTTTCCCCCTTCTTCCGCTTAACCTCTCCCTCGATGGGAGAGGGCAGGGTGAGGGTGCTCTCGAAATCCCTCTCTAACTCTCCCTTAAAAGGGAGAGGATGCTTGTTCAAACCATTTATATTCTATGCTGTCATTGCGAGCCATTCCCGAAGGGAAGGCGAAGCAATCGCACTGTTAGTCTGCGGGATTGCCGCGTCGTCCTTCTGCGGAAGGACTCCTCGCAATGACAATACTATTTAATCTTCCTCCAGGTCGCACCGCAGGCAGCGCGAGGCTTCTATTTGCGCCAGCTCACGGGTATAGCCCAGTTCCGCGCGGTCGAAGTTCTTGAGGCGGCGGCCGGCGGCCACGGCCGGCACCGGCTGGCGCTTTTCCACGCCGCCCTCTTCCGCCTGGTAGGGTTTTGCCGCTTCCGGCGTGGTGAACTTTTCTTCGATATTGCCTTTGCCGCCGAGGTATTTATCGATGGAAACGGCGGCCAGCCGCCCGGCGGCGATGGCCCGGATAACGGAATCGGGGCCGGTGACCGCATCCCCGCCCGCGTAAACGCCTTCAATATTGGTGGCCAGCGTATCCGGGTCGGCTACTATCGTGCCGTTCTTGTTCTTCTCCACGGCGATGGCCGGCGGGATATCCGTCGCCTGGCCGATAGCCGGTATTATCATGTCGAATTCCTGCTCGAAGTCGGCGCCTTCCATGACCACAGGGCGTCGCCGCCCGCTGTCGTCGATTTCATCGCCGAGCTTCATGCGGGTCAGCGTCATGCGCAGGTTGCCGTTGCTCTTGACGATTTTGGCGGGATTGGTGAGGAACTCGAATTTAATCCCTTCTTCCATCGCCTCGTTAATTTCATCTGCGTCCGCCGGCATTTCGTTGCGGGTGCGGCGGTAGATAATCGTGACCTCTTTAGCGCCCAGCCGCCGGGCGGTGCGGGAAGCGTCCATGGCGCTGTTGCCGCCGCCCACCACGGCCACCCGCTGGCCCACGCTGACTTTCTTGCCCAGCGCCACATCGCGCAGCATCGTCACGCCGTCCACGACGCCCGGTAATTCTTCGCCGGGGACGCGCATCCTGGAGCTGATATGGGAGCCTACGGCGAGGAACACGGCGTCGAAGCCCTGCTGCTTCAGTTCATCGATGGATGCCACCTTGACGCCGGTCTTTATTTCTACGCCGGTCTGCCTTATATAATCAATATCCGCATCGAGCACCTTGGCGGGGAGCCGGTAGCGTGGGATGCCCACGCGCATCATGCCGCCGGCCTGCGGTAAGGCCTCGAAGACGGTCACGCTGTGGCCGCCGAGCTTGGCTAAATAATAGGCCGCCGTCAGTCCCGCCGGCCCGGAGCCGACCACCGCCACGCGCTTGCCGGAAGAAGGAGCGACCGGCGGTTTGGCGGCCTGCTTGCCGGCATGGTCGAAGATATAGCCCTTCAAGGCTCTGATAGCAATCGGTTCGTCAAGCTGGCCGCGGCGGCACTTGGACTCGCAGGGGTGGACGCAAACGTAGCCGCAGACGGCGGGGAAGGGGATTCTTTCCCGGATAATCGCCAGCCCTTTATCGATATCGCCGTCGGAAACCGCCCGGATATACCGGGGGACATCCACGTTGGCCGGGCAGGTATGCGTGCACGGCGCGCTGACCAGCCCTTTACAAACGGCGGCGGGGCAGTGCAATTTCTTGATATGGGCTTCATATTCGTCGCGGAAATAGCGGATGGTGGAGATAACCGGGTTGGAAGCCGTCTGCCCCAGCCCGCAGCGCGAGCCGACCGCTACCGCTTTGCTTAGCTCCAGCAGAAAATCGATATCGCCGGGGCGGCCCCGGCCGCTGGTGATATCGGTCAGGACATCCAGCATCTGCTTGGTGCCCCAGCGGCACTGGATGCACTTGCCGCAGGATTCCATCTGTGTAAAGGATAGAAAATAACGCGCGATGTCCACCATGCAGTTGTCTTCATCGAGGACGACCATGCCGCCCGACCCGATGATGGAGCCGGCGGAGGCCAGCGTTTCATAATCGACCGGCGAGTTGAGGAAAGAGGCGGGCAGACAGCCGCCGGAAGGCCCGCCGGTCTGGACGGCTTTAAATTTCTTGCCCTTGGGGATGCCGCCCCCGATTTCAAAAATAATATCTCTTAATTTGGTGCCCAGCGGCACTTCCACCAGGCCGCTGTTGGCTATCTTGCCGGTCAGGGCGAAGACGGTGGTGCCTTTGCTCTTGCCGGTGCCGATGGACGCATACCAGTCCGCGCCTTTGTTGATAATGACCGGGATGGTCGCCAGCGATTTTACGTTATTAATGGTAGTCGGCTTGCCCCAGAGGCCGGACTGCGCCGGGAAGGGCGGGCGGGGGGTGGGCATGCCGCGCCGTCCTTCGATGGAGGCCATAAGAGCGGTTTCCTCGCCGCAGACGAAAGCGCCCGCGCCCTCTTTAACGTGCAGTTTGAAGCTGAAATCGGTGCCGAGGATTTTCTCCCCTAGATAGCCGCGCTCCTCCGCCTGCTTGATGGCGATGTGGAGACGTTTGATGGCCAGCGGGTATTCCGCCCGGCAGTAAATATAACCTTCGTTCGCGCCGATGGCATAAGCGGCAATCGCCATGCCCTCGATAACGGTATGGGGGTCGCCTTCCATCGTGGAACGGTCCATGAACGCGCCGGGGTCGCCTTCATCGGCGTTGCAGATCATGTATTTTTTAGGGCCCGGCTCGACGTAGCAAAGCTCCCATTTCTGTCCGGTGGAAAAGCCCGCCCCGCCGCGCCCGCGCAGCCCCGATTTTTTCACTTCTTCAATGACGTTTTTGCGGGGCATGGCCAGGGCTTTTTGCAATGCTTTATAGCCGTCCGCGGCGATGTAATCATCGATTCTTTCCGGGTTGATGTGGCCGCAGTTGCGCAGGATAAGGCGCTGCTGCTTCATGTAAAATTTAATGTTTTGATATTTGGCAATAGGTTCATCGGTCACGGGGTCATGGTAGAAAAGGCGCTCCACCGGCTGCCCGCCCTTTAAATGGGAATTAACGATTTCCGCGGCGTCTTCCACTTTAACGTGCGTGTAAAAGATGCCTTCCGGCTCCACGACGACGATTGGCCCCTGCTGGCAGAAGCCGTGGCAGCCGGTAAAATCGATAACGGCGTCCGTCAGGCCAGCCTTTTTTACGCCTTCTTCCAGCGCCTCGCGTATTTTCTCGGATTTTGAAGAGGTGCAGCCGGTGCCCTGGCAGACCAGTACCTTTATTTTAGCGGGGGTATTATCACTTGCTTTGTTCATGCGTTTTCTCCTCAACCATATTGGGGAGCAGTTCAGCTACCTTCTTAGCGGTCATTTCACCGTGCGTCTCATTATTTATCGTCATCGTGGGGGCCAGCGCGCAGGCCCCGATGCAGGCCACCGTTTCCAGCGCGTATTCCATATCCGGCGTGCTTTCACCGGGCTTGATGCCCAGCCGCTTTTCCACTTCTTTAAGGATGCGGGAGCCGCCCCGGACGTGGCAGGCGGTGCCGCGGCAGACCCTGACGATGTTTCTACCGGTGGGGTTCAGTTTGAACTGGGCATAGAATGTCGCCACCCCGAAGAGCGTGCTTTCCGGCACGCGGACAAAATCCGAGATGCGTTTCATCGCCGACTGCGGCAAATAGCCCAGCGCCTGCTGAACCTGCTGCAGAATCGGGATAACCTCGGATTTTTCTCCGGTAAAGCCGGTAAGTATTTTTTCTACCTGGGCGGACATCCTGGCTTCAGTATTGTTTTCCGCCTGCTTGGCGTCTGTACCGGGTTTGGTTATGCTCATACGTTACCTCGCTTTAGCTGTGGCTTTTCCGGCGGGGTATAAACGCATCCGTTTCTTATGGTACCCCTCTAGTTTCAGGGTATCATGCAGCAGTACGTAATTCAACAGGTTTCCTACCTAATTGAAGTGGCACAAACAACTAGGGAGATATAGGTACTTGGTACAAAAGGCCGCCCAAAAACGTAAATGCTTGCCCCATAACACTCCAAGATACCAAAATTATGTGTGAAAAAGCAAATATATCCGGGTAAAGTGGTTTAAGGTATAATAAGTACTATGAAAAAGGGAGGATGTGCAGATGAACCTTGAAAATATCATCGGTAAGGTGCGGGGGCTCGACGGGCTCATCGATTACCAGCCGGGGGCGGTGGTCAGCCGGACGTTAATCGATAAGCCAGCGGGGACGATTACCCTGTTCGCCTTCGACCGGGGGCAGGGCTTAAGCGAGCATACGGCTCCCTACGACGCGATGGTCGAGGTTATTGATGGGGAGGGCGAGATAAAAATTTCCGGTCAGCCTTTTAATGTCAAAAAGGGAGAGATGATTATCATGCCGGCCAACCAGCCCCATGCGCTGAAGGCTTTGAGCCGGTTTAAAATGATGCTGGTAATGGTCAAGTCCTGAAACGCCTGGTTTATATTATGGCGGAAGGTATAAAGGGTCTGCGCAAAAACATTCGGAATACTTAATTCAAATTTCTATTATTACGCAAGTTGTTCCGTTTTTTGCATAATAATTTGCAATTGCGTATACTAGTTGTTAGTATGCTACTCAAGAACATTCAGGGAGGTACAACATGCTGGATGAACTCGGACAAAATATTATTAAAGAACTGCAGGATGATGCCCGCCAGAGTTTTAGGGAAATAGGGCGGAAACTTGATGTATCCGAAGGTACGGTGCGCAACCGTGTCAAGAGCCTGATAAGCAGCGATACCATGAAAATAAGCGCTATTCCCAACCCGGAAAAACTGGGGCTCAATTTCATGTGTATCATGTGCATCGAGGTAAAGGTGGGCAACGCGGAAAAAGTTGAACAGCTGCTCATCAAAAATCCTAATGTTTATTACCTTTGCGGCTGCACCGGCACCTACGATATCATCGGGGTTTTTATGTTCCGCGCGCCGCACGATTTCGATGAATTCGTCAAGAATGTCATCGCCAATATACCGGAAATTACCCGTACCAGCACTTTTGTGGTCATGCACGTGTCACGCAGTCCCTGGGAGCATAATCTGGATGTAGCCGCGCTGAATAAGGCTTAAGCATTTAATCGGGTTATTATCCGGTTAGCTTTCTGGAAAAGAGGCGATATTCTTGCCGGAAAAAACGAAATCCAGGCCGCTTGTTTTTACGGGATGGTGGTCTGTCCTTTTTATCGGGATAGTCTCCGGTCTGGGGCACGGCTTCAATACCTACGGGATTTCCATATTTTTCAAGCACATTTCCGCGGAGCTGGAAATCAACCGCGCGTTTACTTCAATCGCGGCCGGCATCGGGCGGCTGGAGGGGGGTATCACGGCGCCGCTGGTGGGCTGGCTTTCGGATAAGTTCGGCCCCCGCTGGATTGTCCTCGTCGGCATGGCGTTAGCCGCCGGCGGCATGGTGTTCATGTCCCGGATAACCGCCGTCTGGCAGTACTATGTAGCCTGGGGATGCATGATAGGGCTCGGCCTGAACATCGGGTTGACTGTCGCCTGCGATAAATCGATTAACGATTGGTTTATCAGGCGGCGGGGCCTGGCCCAGGGCATAAAATTCGCCCTCATCGGGGTCTTCGGCATCGTGGTTTTACAGGTTATTACCGCGCTTATCGAGTTCCGTGACTGGCGTTTTACCTGTCTTGTCTGGGGAATTATCATGTTCGCCTGTATCCCGCTGGCTTATATCTTTATCAAATCCAAACGGCCGGAATTTTACGGTCTGCTGCCTGACGGCGCGGATTTTAGCGCAAGCGGGGAAAAAGACCGGGCGGGCATGCTAGCCAGCTACGCCTCGAGCTTTCAGGAGACGGAATATTCCTTTAAGCAGGCGGTGAAGACGGGTACTTACTGGCTGCTGATTATCGGCTTCATGGTACACAACTTTATCTCTGGGGCGTTTAACGTTCATGTCTACCCGTTTCTGACGGATATCGGCATTGCCGAAGCGGCGGCCGGCGGCATGATGGGTATGATGGTGTTTTTTACCATCCCTTCGCGGTTTTTCGGGGGGATGATTGCGGATAAAGTGCCCAAAAATAGGATTCACTTACTTTTGGTGGCGGCGTTTTTCTTTCAGGTTATCGGCATCAGCACCTACCTGTGGAGCCGGAGCCTGGCAGCGGTTTACGTGCTGCTGGCGTGTCACGGGCTAAGTTCCGGTGCGGTAACGCCGCTGATTCTCCTCGTGGTTGGCCGGTACTTTGGCAGAAAATCCTTCGGCTCCATTCTGGGGATGATGATTGCGTTCCTCGCCCCGATGGGATTGCTATCCCCGTTCTATTACGGCTGGATTTACGATAATTTCTTAAACTATGATAACGCTTTTATTACCGCCTTGGTACTGGCGGCTAGCGCCACGGTGGTTACGCTTTTCGTGCGCCCGCCCCGCGCCCCTGTTTATGGCAATCTTTAGCAGAAAGGGCCTGCGGAATATGCATTTCCCATTATCTGAACAGGTTTGACATGGTTGTGAATCACGGAATAAGATTTAACCACGGAGTAGACCATGGTAGAAAAACGTGATACGCTGGATGAAATCAGCCGGAAAAGGCAAAGGCGGACCCGGAAAATCTGGCTTATTGTCTTGGCTGTATTAGTCTTAGTCATTATCGTTTTTTCAGTGTTCAGTTTTACCGATATCGCCGGTGGCATTTCTCCGGATTTGACATCGGCGCCGCAGGGTGGCGACTGGTCAATGTTCCGCCGCGACCTTGCGCATACCGGCAGTTACGGCGCGAACGAGGTATTGCCTGAAGGAAAGCTGAAGTGGACCTTTGCCACGGGCGCCGCTATTCATTCATCGCCGGCCGTGGTTGACGGCGTAATCTACTTCGGCTCACGGGATAGCCACCTTTATGCGCTGGATGCCGCTACGGGTGAGTTGAAGTGGTCGTTCCAGGGGGGCAGTTGGGTGGATTCATCGCCGGCGGTAGTGGACGGGGTGGTCTATTTCGGCTGTAATGACGGTAAGCTTTACGCGGTGGCTGCGGCAACGGGGGAGAAGCTCTGGGATTTTCAAACGGTGTATCCTTTAAGGTCATCCCCGGCGGTAGCCGATGGTATAGTCTACATCGGCGCCGATGATAAGCGTCTTTACGCGGTAGACACGGCGACCGGCAAAGAAATCTGGCATAGCGAGACAGGAAGCAATATTGTATCTTCCCCGGCGGTTGCGGGGGGGTATGTCATCGTCGGTTCTATCGATGGCAACGGCTATACCTTTAACGCCAAAACTGGTCAAATGCGCCTGCAGTTGGATACTTACGCCCTGGTATCAGGCTCGCCGGCCATTAAGGACGGGGTCGGTTACGTGGTTGATTCCGCCGGCTATTTGTATTTGTTAGATATTACCAAGAAAAACTGGCTCTGGGAAAAGAAGACGCTGTTCTACTGGCACTGGTTTTACCTTTACGGTATTGCGCCCAGGCCCCCGTCATCATCCGGCTTTATTTGGAGCAAATCGGTGGGGTGGGGGATAAACGCTGCTTCCTCCCCCGCCGTTACGGAGAATAACGCCTACTATGGAGCCGGCGATAATCTGTACTCCATAGACCTGACCACGCGTGAGATTGCCTGGAGTTTCCGCACCGGCGACCGCGTGACTTCATCGCCGGCCGTAGCCGGTAAAGCGCTCTTCTTCGGCAGCTATGACGGGCATCTTTATGCCGTCGATAGGGATACGGGAGAAAAACTATGGGATATCGCCCTCGGCAATAAGGTAACTTCTTCCCCGGCCTTCGTCGATGGCATAATCTATATCGGCTCGCACGACGGCAAGATGTACGCTATTGAATAGCCGCGGCAAATACTGGTAAACTCGGTAGTGCTTTTCAAATCATGGATGACGGTTTCATCATGAAACAGCTTTTTCTCTCTTTAATGGTCGTTTGCCTGCTGGCGTCTCTGGCCTGCGCGCCGGCACAGCCGGAAGCCGCCGCCATATCCCCCCCTACCTCTGCGGCAATGCCGGTAACCGCATCAACTCCCACTGCGAGTCCGGCAGTATCCCCCACCCCGGAGGTTTCTCCGGCGCCCCGTACTTTATACGGTTTTTTCACCTCACCTCCGGAACCCGCTCTGGAGAGCATGCTCCATACCTATGAATTGATGGGCAAGCATGCTGATGTAGCGCTGTTTCAGCAGAACATACCCTGGGCGGATTTTCTAACCGGCAGCGATGGAGAATCCGCCGCTTTCACGGATATTAAAAATAATTATACCCTGGCTACCCAGAACGGGTTGGATGTTATCTTCGTCATCGACCCGCTGAACGGTTTGAACCGCCGGGAGTTCTACGGCCTGCCGGAAGACTGGACTCACAGCTTCGGCGATTCTCAAGTGCGCGCCGCTTTTACCAATTTCACCCTGCGTATCGTGCGCGAGTTCCGTCCGGCGTACCTGGGGCTGGCTTCTGAAATCAATACCTACCAGGATGCCTATCCGGATGACTTTCTAAATTATCTAAGCCTGTATGACACCGTCTACGATATGGTTAAAGCCGAAGCGCCGGAAACTAAAATATTCGTCACTTTCCAGTGGGAGGAAATGCATAACCTGATACCGGAATTAGCCCGTGGCGGGCCGTATGAAGTCAACTGGGAGCAGATGGAGCAATTCGAGCCTCGGCTGGACGTGTGGGCGATTTCTTCTTACCCGTGGGCGGCCGGTCTGCCCGGCGATGGCATCCCGGATGATTATTACGCGGCGCTGCTGGCGCATACTGCCAAACCGGTAGCGGTGGCGGAGGGCGGTTATAATTCTGAAATGGTCAATGGTATTTTCCCCGGTACCCCGCAGTCCCAGATAGACTACCTCAATGCTATCCATACCCAGATTGGCGGGGAGAGGCTGGCATTCTGGGTTTACTTGATTATCAGTGATTTGAATACGGAGTCTTACGCGGCGATATTAATACAACAGGGGCAAGATGTCGATGCCGTTACCCTGGGCTATTTTGCCAGGATTGGCTTTTTCAGTATCGATGGGGAACCGAAACCTGCCCTGGCGTTATGGGACTCGTTCCGCGATAGCGGGTCGTGACCGCCGGGTGATAAAATATATACGGTAAAAATTTTTCTTGCTTTTTGGAGGTTCTGGATATGTCAGCAAACACATCGGTGAAAACGATTAAGGAACCCGCCCGCGATATCAAGGTCGTCCATGAAGCGGATGTCGTGGTGGTCGGCGGGGGGCCGGGCGGGCATACGGCCGCCGTGGCTGCCGCCCGCTGCGGCGCCAAAACGGTCCTCATCGAAAGGTACGGCCACCTGGGCGGCATGGCTACGGGAGGGCTGGTAATTCTGGTCCCGCACATGAGCGACGGCATCAGTAAAGAGCCGCAGATAGCCGGCCTCTGCCTGGAATGGTTTAACCGGCTTGCTAAAATACCCGGCGGCAAAGTGGGGCCGGAACTCGATGAGCTTGGTTCTACCGACCCTAAGGCGCTCGCCCGCTGGAAGAATCACTTCTCGTCGGTGGTGGACGGCAAGATTCGCCTTTCCTGGACGGCCGACCCCGAATATCTTAAGTGCATTTTAAACGATATGGCGGAGGAGGCGGGGGTAAAGCTTTACCTGCATTCCTGGGGCACGCAGGCGATTACGGAAAAAGGCGCCGTTAAAGGCGTTATCTTCGAAAGCAAGTCCGGCCGTCAGGCGGTGCTGGGCAAGGTTATCATCGACGGCACCGGGGACGCCGACCTGCTGCCGTCCGCCGGGGCGGCGTTCGACGGCGCTTTAGACCCCAAAGTGCGGAGCTCCATGCTGGCGCTGGTCTTCCGTATCGGCAATGTCGATTTCAAGCAATATGTTGAAGCTAACGCTAAAGACCCCCAGAAGGCCCGCGAGCTGCAGGGCGAACTGTCCAAAGTAGCCGGGACGTTCTTCATGCCTTTCCCGGGCAGCCGGGAAGACGTGGTCTGGGTGAATAACTGGATACCAGGTTATAAGTCCACCGATGTGGAAGACCTGACCAAGCTGGAAGTCAGCGTGCGCAAGATGATGCGCAAAGGGTTCGACTTTATGAAGCAGCGCTACCCCGGCTTCGAGAACAGCTTTATCCTGGATACCGCTTCGCAGACGGGCACCCGTGGCAGCCGCCGCCTGGTGGGCGAATACATCATGACTGCCGACGATATGGATAAATGCCGCAAGTTCGATGATACGATTGCCGTCATCCCCAAGATAAGTTCGGGGCGTTCCGGCGATTCTTTCGCGCTGAACACACCCACCGCCGGCGATACCTGCGCCTACATTCCTTACCGCGCGCTGGTGCCGGCGAAAACGGAAGGGCTGCTCATCGCCGGGCGCAGTTTCTCCTCCGACCTTATCGCTAACGATAGTTTGAACCTCATCCCGCACTGCGCCGCCATCGGGGAAGCCGCCGGTACCGCCGCCGCTTTAGCCGTCAAGCAGGGGATACCCGTCAGAAAAGTTGATGCCAAGCTCCTGCAAAAGACCCTGGTCAAAAACGGCCAGGCGCTGCCGGGGATTGTTTAAAAAAAACGATCAACGGATAAAAATAAAAGAGGGGCGAAAGCCCCTCTTCCTATTTCCCCGCCTTTTTCCGGTTTGCTCTTGGGGTATTGACGCCCCTCTTTAGTAAAGAGGGGCAGGAGGGAGATTTTGTACCCCCTTTTTTCCGTTATTGCGAGTCCCGGTTTCACCGGGACATTGTGACGCGGCAATCCCGCTGGCTAACCGTGGGATTGCTTCGCCTTCCCTTCGGGTTTCCTCGCAATGACAGGTCTTTTTAACGGAATAGAAGGCTTTGCTATTTCTTCTTTTTTAACTGGGAGCCCGGCCCGCCGTAATTGACGCCCATCTTTTTCCCCAGCGCCCCGCTCCGCTTCTTGACCTCCGCCACGAACTTTTCCCGCCCCATCTTGAACCATTCCGGCTCCCACTCCATATCTTTGAGATTTTCAATTAGCGGGGAAATGGCGTCAAAGGGTACGGTGATAAGAATCAGCCCTTCCGGCAGCACGCCGCGCGCCTTCATGCTGAAACCCAGCCCCGTTACCGTCCAGTTGATTTCCCCGGAGAGGTAGGGATGGGCGTAGAGCCAGGCGCAGGCCAGGCAGGTGGTGCCCTTGGCGTGCCACATCTTGCCGTCGGAGTAGCTGCTGGCTCTCAAAATGACTTCCGCCTGGGAAGGCTTGCAGGTGAAAATCAATACATCCGGGTCGAAGGTCATCTTATCGATGGAGGCGTGGGTGATGTAGTTGACGGAATGAAGGGGCAGATGCGGCACGTAATCATAAATCCGGCGGTTGGCGCCGGGGGTCTTGAACATGGAGAACATCGGGCCCAGCTGGCCGCTGTACATCAGTGGCGGGTAATCCACCTGTCCCAGCACCTGCTCGCCGCACTGCACTTTGGTGATATAGAACGGCTTACTTGTTTGCGCCTCTTTAAAAGCTTCGCAAAGCGCCAGGTCTTTAGTAGCCTCCTTAATGCCTGCCGGCTTGTCCATCGAGTATTTGATGCCGACCGGCTGGCGCTCGAACTTGAATTTATCGAAGATGGAATAATCTAATTTTTTTGCAGCCATCGCAGCCTCCTTTTTCAGCCCGATTATAACAAACGAAGGAAGATATAACAAGGAAAGGGAATAGAGGTAGTGTATCATTTGGAGGAAAGGAAATAGAAAATGGTATAATTCCCCTAAATAATAAGGGGGAGGATGAAATGTCAGAATGGACAACATTGAGATGTGCTAAATGCGGTAGCGGAGATATTTGGTTGATGTGCAAAGGGGATGCAACGATTACAGGTATTTTAAAATGTGGTAGCCCAAAATGTAAAAATGAGCATCCTTTTACAATGGTGAATAATATTCTACATGAGTTTTTACCTAATTTGCCTGTAGAAGAGTCTCAAAAATTAAATTCAACGATTCCCGTAGATATAATTGAAGATATAAAAGAGGCTGAACGTTCAGAATATTTAAAATGCCATAAAGCAGCTGCAACTATGTGCCGTCGAGCAATACAAATAGGTTTAATCGATAAAGGGATTCCCGACAAACCATTAAGCAACATGATTGAAGATGCCAAAGATAAAGGTTTACTAAATGATAAAACGTACATATTGGCAAAATCTATCAAAGGTTTTGGCGATATTGGAGCACACAGAAAAGAGGAACTAGAGAGAGGAGACATACAAATACTAATCCATTTATCAGTAAAAATGTTGAACGAATTAGCTGAATATCCTACTAGGTCAACAAATTAACGATTTTCTCTATTCCCTTCAGTCTACCTTCTCCACCTTGAGCATGTTGGTGGATCCCGCCTGGCCGATAGGCACCCCGGCGGCGATGATTATCAGATCGCCCGCTTTGGCGATACCTAAATCGCGGGCAAGTCTGGTGCCCAGGGCAAACCCTTCATCGATACTCGATAGTTCGTTAATCAGGAGGGGGCGCACGCCCCAGTACAGCAGCAGTTTTCCGGCTACCTTTTCGTCCGGTGTCAGCGCCAGGACGGGCATGCCGGGGCGGTAGCGGGAGATTCTCATCGCGGTGCTGCCGGATTTCGTAAAAGCCACGATGGCGGCCGCGCGCAGGCTATAGGCGGTCTGGCAGGCGCTGTAGCTGATAAGCTCGTCCGTTTGCGGTTTCAGCCAGGTGCGCCTTTCCGCCAGGACGTACTCGTAAGGCAGCTTTTTCTCGGCGGCGCGGGCGATGGCGGACATCGTTTTGACTACCTGCACCGGGTACTTGCCGATGGATGTCTCCGCGGAAAGCATGATGGCGTCCGTGCCGTCGAAGATAGCGTTGGCGACATCGGTGGCTTCAGCGCGGGTAGGGCGCGGCGACTCTATCATGGACTCCAGCATTTCCGTGGCGGTAATCACCGGCTTGCCCGCCCGGTTGCATCTCTTGATGAGGTCTTTCTGTACCAGCGGGACTTTTTCCAGCGGTATCTCTACCCCCAAATCCCCCCGCGCAATCATAATGCCGTCGCTGGCATCCAGGATGGCGCTGAAATTGCTGACGGCCTCGCCGCGCTCTATTTTAGAAATAACGGGAATATCGGCGCCGTTTTCCCGCAATATTTCTTTAACGGAATTGATATCACCGGCGTTGGTCACGAAGGACAGCGCAATATAGTCCGGCTGCTGCCCGATGGCGAAAAGGATATCCCGGCGGAGCTTATCGGTAATGAACGGGACGGATATTTTCATGCCCGGCACCACCAGCCCACGCCCCTGGCGGAGAAGACCGCCGAAGGTAACTCTCGTCCTTATCCGGGCACCTTCGGTGCCGAGGACTTTCAGTTCGATGGCGCCGTCATCGAGGATGACCGTATCGCCGGTTTTAATATCGCGCGCCAGGTTGGGGAGGGTTACGGGGAGCAGTCCGCCATTGCCCTCGATGTCTTCGGTCGTCAGATATACACGGTCGCCTTTTTTAAGCTCCGTTTGCCCGCCGGCCAGCCGCCCGATGCGGTACTTGGGGCCCGGCAGGTCGATGAGTATGGCGGTTTTGCTGCCCGCCCGTTTACTTTGCGCCCTGACGTCTTTGATGTATCTGGCGTGTTCTTCGAGGGTGCCGTGGGAGAGATTCAGCCGGGCGATGTCCATGCCGGACCTGATTAGTTTGAGTAATACCGCGGGCGGCGCTGAAGCCGGCCCGATGGTGCAGATTATCTTGGTCCGCCGCAGATAGTAGCCGGGAATTTTCATCATACTTTATTATACTACACCGCCTCCCGGCTGGATATGAAATCGCCGCGGTGGGGCAAAGTTAAACCTTTTTGCGTTTCCACCGCCCGGAAAAGAAATAGAAAATGAAAACGATGGCGGAAAAGACCGTATCCGCCACCAGCGCCCACCGCACGCCGTAGACCCCCAGGTTGCCGATTTTCGGCAGCAGGATGGCCAGCGGCACTCTGATGCCCCACATCGTCGTCAGGTCGATGATAAGGGCTATCAGGGTATCCCCCACGGTGTTCATGACGCTCATCATCACCATTATCAGCCCGTTGAATATGTAGCTGGCTATCTGTATCTTGAGGAAGACACTGGCGATTTCGATAAGCTCCGCCTCCGGGTTAAAGATGCGGACGATATTTTCTGCCCAGAACCAGATAATGACGGAGAAGACCGCCATCAAAGCGGTGAACCAGCCGATGGCTATCCAGGCGGTCCTGCCGGAACGCCCCGGCTGCCCCGCCCCCAGGTTTTGCGCCGCCAATATGCCGGCCGCCGTTCCCAGGCCCATCGCGGGCATCAGCACGAACATATCCACGCGGGACACCAGGTTATGACCGGCCACGGCCAGGGTGCCGAACGGGGCGATAAACCACATGAAGACCATACTCCCGATATTCATGTGTATGCCGCCGAGCGATGAAGGAATGCCGATTTTGGCGATACGCCATATCATTCCCCAATCGAACTTGAAATTGTGGAAGTTGACCTGAAGCCGGGTGCGGCCGGTAAAGAGTATCCAGAGCAGGACCGCCCCGCCGAGCCCCTGGGCGATAACGCCGGAAAGGGCAGCGCCGGCAACCCCTAGCTGCGGGAAGAACGACCAGCCGAAGATTAAGAACGGGCACAGGATAATATGAAAGATTCTTTCGCCTACGGTGACGCGCATCGGCATCTGGGAATCGCCGGAAGCCTGCATGATGTTTGATGCCAGCATCCCGAAGGACATCGTGAAGGTGCCGATAAGCTCGATGCGCATGTAGGTGGCGCCGGCGGTAACAACCGCCGCTTCCAAGTCCCATAGTTTCATGATATTGGTGGCAAAAAGCTCTCCGATGACCGCCATGAGCAGTGAAATCGCCACGCCGATGACGAATGCCTGTTGGGCCACGTGGTTGGCCTGTTCTTTATCCCCCGCGCCCACGAAGCGGGCGACCAGCGCCCGGAGGCCCGTGAACAGCCCCATGATGAGGGAGTTGATTAGCCCTACCACGATGCTGGAGATACCCACGCCGGCTATTTCCGCCGACCCCAGTTTGCCGATCCATATCATATCGATGATGGGGCCGATCATCATGATGGTGGTGCTGACGGTCATCGGCCAGGCCAGCGTCCACAGGTTGCGGGTAATGCTGCCTTTGGTCAGGTCGAGTTCTTTTCCTTTGTTGTCCTTTGGGTCTTCAGTTATATCAGGTTGAGTTCTTGCGTCATCGGGTTCAGTTCTTTTTCCCACGGCCGGCAGTTACTCCTTTCGGATGGGTGCAGGGTGTTGTCATCCCCTGGATAGGATTACATAAAGTTGGGAACCACAGGAATTTATTGGGCGTATTATAATAACACCCTGCAGGGTATGCAAATATGTTCAGATAGATGGGATTTTAATAGGCATTGTCTTGTTTAGAGGAAGATGGCACTAACATGAGCTACCTGGATATCCCGTTTCCATGGGGGTATGTTTTTTTGGTGGGTTACGTTACATGGCTTTGCTTTGCAAATCCTTCTCTGCTCTCCCTTTATAAAAGGGAGACGATGATGGTGCAAACCATTAGTCATAGGTTTAAATGAATCTTCCCCTCTTTCGTAAAGAGGGGCTAGGGGAGATTTAGTCTAACCATTCCGCTGAAAAACGGAATAAGGCAAAAAGAGAGGATGGCATTGGTTTGTTTAGAGGCAGATGGCGCTAACATGAGCTACCTAGATATTCCGTTTCCATGGGGGTATGTTTTTTTGGTGGGTTACGCTACGCTTCACCCACCCTACATGGCTACAAATCATCTTCTGCTTCCCCTTTAACAAGGGGAACGATGTTTATTTCTTTTATTAAAACCTCTCATTTTGCCCCGATGGTTCGTCCTCCTTTCGTAAAGGAGGAGTGAGGTGGATTTAAGATTTAACTTTTAATTTGTGTTTTTAACCTTTGATTTTTGAGTTTACCCCTTCCCCAGTATCCCCCGTATCACTTTGGCGTACTCTTCACTCTGCTTATCGCCGGTGATGATTTTTATCTGCCGGGCGGATTTTACGCCAAGTTTCAGTTCCACGGCGCGCTTTATCTGCTCCTGTTCAAAGATTTTACCCTGGCTCACTTCCGGCGTTGTGCCGAGCTGCCGCAGGATGGATACCCCCACCGCGTCGATAGCGATACGGTCGGTACCGGCCAGAATAACGTTGGCGTTGACCCGCTTGCCGATGTGCGGCCCTCCCTCCACGAAAGCTTCCACCCCGTCCAGCACGATGAGGTCTGGGGAAAAAGCGGTATTGATTTCCGCGATGAGCTGGCGCTGCAGCGGCGAGGAATGCAGCTCGTTCATGTAGGGGTAGGCGCCCTCCGCGGCCGGGCCCAGTCCCGGCGGCACCATGCCCACGGCGCACTTGAGCGAAAGCGTGAAATGCCCGCCGAACTGGTGCGTCTTTAAGCAGCAGGTGGTAACGATGGATTCCGCTTCTTTGTAAATTTTAGGGAAGAGGAAGCCGTCTTGCCAGTGGCTGTTCTCCGGCTTCACCAGCACCCAGCCGTCTTTCGGCATCGCCTGCAGGTCCAGGACATCGAAGCCGAGTTCCTTGGCCAGTCTAAAAATGCCTTTTTTCTCCATAATGTTGTGCGTGGAATCGCCGGGGCCGCTGCGTTCGGCCACCGTGATGGCCCTGGCGCCCATTTCTTTGAGTGACAGAATCAAGGCGCGCAGCGTGTCGTAATGGGTGGAGCCGGGAGCGGGGTCGGCGGTGTTGAAGTTCGGCTTGATAACCACTGACTTTCCTTTGACGGGATTTACCTTGAGCAGGGCGATGGCGTTGCGCGTGCCCACCGTTCTATCGATAGTCTTGACCAGGCTTACTTTAGTCATCGTAGTCCACCTCGCCTTTATTGGTAATTTAATTTTAAATCATTTAATGCGTTTCTGCACGTGTTTCCAGGCAGGCGTAATCAGGAAGCTCTCTTCCATATTGTCCACCATCCGCTTGAACTTGCTCATCGGGGCGGAAAAGGTCAGGACGTCTTTGGATACGGACGGCCGCGCCGATGGGTCGAACATGCCGATGACCGACTTCGGTTGCGCGGACTTTGTTTCCATATAGGGGTATTGCACGATGGAAGCGCAGCCGGACCCGAACGGCGCCACGACCATGTTCTGCGCCGCCTCGTCATAGCTGGCGAGGGTAAAAAGCCCGGACAATACATCCGGCTCTGCGTAAAAGATAACGACATCCGGAAGGTCGGCTGATTGAAGCATGTCCCAGCGCTTGAAGACGATATATTTGCCGGGCGCTGGCATGACCGGCGCGTGGTTTTTCATGTATTCCTTAACCATCTCCGGCGTCTTCTTATAGCGTTCCCCCGCCATTTTCCCCGGAATGCCGCAGGAGAGAAAATACTCGAAGTCCGGCATGAGGTTTTCCGCAAAGCCCAGGTATCTTTTGCCGCCCGGGCAGCCCACCGCGTCCACATCAAAGGCCAGCGATTGCCCGTTTTGCACTTTTACCAGCCCCCCGATGATACAGCGCGGCGCGGCGCCCGGCTTTACTTTTTCCGCATTGACCGGCTCGTCCGCGTAATAAAAGGTGATGGGCAGGGGTGCGGCGTTAAAGTACTTTTTCCAGAGCGTGATAAATTTGTCTTTAAATGCTGTATCCATCTTCAGCCTCCCTTGTTTAACTTCTTCCCGTAATAAAGCAAACTAAACGGGCCGAGCATCCCGCGCCGGATTACTTTAAAACCCAGCTTTTCAAAAAGCCGCTGCGCCGGAATATTGTTTTCCAGCGTATCGAGGCATAATTCGGTGTAGCCGAGCCGCGCCGCCGATTTCATCAGCTTTAGCATGATGGCTGCGGCGTAACCATGGCGCTGGCAGTCCCGCCGTACTCTGATTCGCTTTATTTCCGCGCATGATTCCGTAAATTTTTTAATGGCTCCAATGGCGACGATTTCTTTATCCCGGACGCCCACCAGGAAATCCCCGTTGTTAAGGTAGACCCCCTCGATATCATCCATGTCCTGACTATAATTTCTGGGGTCAGGATTGCCGGCAACCGGAGATATTTCCCGCATCTGGGCTATCCCGGCAAAATGCAGTTCTTTGACCGCGGCATTGTCCTCCGGTCTATAGCGGCGTATTTCCAGCATTATTTACGCTCTCTTTGGCATTCCGGCGCAGGCCGGAATCCATCAAGAATATTCAGGCATTATTGAATCCGTAAATAGATTCCCGTTTTCACGGGAATGACGAAGATGTAAAAACAATAACGGGCACGCACTTAATTATTCTAATGCATGCCCGCCGTAAATCAAGAGATTCTATTTATTAAATTATTCTTTTCGCTTGTACTCCGGCGAGAAAAAGAGGTCGTGGAAGAGGATAGGCTTGGTGGGGTCGTTGATCTTCTTAAAGTTCAGCGGGCAGTGGTAAAGCCCGGCGGGCACGAAGACGGTGGTAGCCTCGGTAATGACGAACTTTTCCAGCTTTTTGCCGTCCTTACTCAAGGTTAGCTCCACCACCCCGCCCAGGTCCGGCATATTGGTCAGGTCCCCGCCCGCGAAGATAAGAAACTGGTCGAAGTCATGGGCATGGCATTCGCTGACCATCTCGAACGGCTTGGTAATGGCCCACCAGCTCATGGAGAAGTTCTTGTTGCCGTAGTCCTTATCACTGTGCAGCCCCAGGCGCGGGGCGGAAACCTCCGGGTGGGGCGTTTTATTGGTCATGACGCTTTTCTTGAAGTATTTTTCCAGAGCGGCTCTTTCACCGGTTGCCATAGCATGCCTCCTGATGATAAATTTTTAGCAATTATATACCATGTAAAGCTTAAAACTCAAAAGTTAAAGATAAAGTAAAATCCATACCCCGGATTCTATCGGGGTATCCAGTTATTAACAAGGCAGTGCTGTTTAAAGGGTAAATTAAGCACTCCTCAATCACTGGATTCCGTTTTGCAACGGAATGGGTAGGGGAAAAGGGGTGGGGTTACTGTAAACCGTAAACCGTAAACTTCCTTTAGCTGTTCGCGGCTTTTACCTGCTCGAAGAGCGTATAGCCTTCTTTCAGCATTTCCCGTATCGGCAGCCCGAAGGGGCAGCGCGATTCGCACTCGCCGCATTCCGTGCAGTTCTGCACCTTGGCCATGCCGTCCGGTATCATCGGGCTCTTGAGATACCAATCCGGCGGCAGGCGCTTCACGAAAGTGGGGAAGGTCATCACCATGGAGATGGGGATTCCCTGCGCGCAGGGCTGGCAATAATCACAGCGGCGGCAGAATTTGGTGCCCAGCTCCTCTATCATCCGCTTCATTTCCCGGCGTTCCGCCGCGGTCATTAAAAGCCCGCTGGATACCCGTCAGCTTGCTGGCGGGAGGAAAGCGGGTTCGCCGAAAGGCGAAGGCTTTGCGACTAACTATGGATAGTGGTATAAAGATGGGGTGGAGATAAGAAGGACGAAACA
>DAOUGB010000051.1:0-36674 GCA_034429595.1 Dehalococcoidales bacterium | reverse complement strand
CCCCCTTTCCTCCTATCCCATCGGCCCGATGCCCAGGCCGGACATAATGGCCAGCATAACGGCGGCCGCCATCACGGAGCCGATTTGCCCCCCTGTATTAGCGCCCACGGCATGCCACAGGAGAAAGCTCCGGGGGTTGGCTTTCTGCCCTTCTTTTTGGACTACACGCGCGGACATGGGGAACGCTGACGTGCCCGCCGCGCCCAAAAGCGGGTTGATTTTCCCTTTGGTTAAGACGCGCATCAGCTTGCCGATGAGCACGCCGGTGACCGTATCCAGCGATATGGCGAGGAAGCCCAGCAGGAATACGAGAATCGTCTGCCACTGGAGGAAGTCGCCGCCGAGCATGGAAGCCCCGATGCAGAGCCCCAGCAAAAGCGTTACGGTGTTCGCTATTGTATTCTGGGAGACATCCACGAGCCGCTGTACCACGCCGCTCTCTTTCAAAAGGTTGCCCAGCATAAGCATCCCCATCAGGGGAGCGCCCATGGGGGCAATCAGGATGGTCACAATCCCGGCGATGATGGGGAAGAGGATTTTGACCTTGCGGGAGACCTGTTTTTCCGAAGGGGGCATTAAAGTAGCGCGCTCTTTTTTAGTGGTCAGCGCCCGCATGATGGGGGGCTGAATGATGGGGACGAGGGACATATAAGAATAGGCGGCGATAGACACCGCCGGCAAAAGGTGGCGGGCGAACTTGGAGGTCACGTAGATAGCGGTGGGGCCATCGCATGCGCCGATGATAGCGATGGAGACCGCTTCCTGTTTGGCAAAGCCCAGCCCCAGCGCCAGCAACAGCGTTAAAAAGATGCCGAACTGCCCCGCCGCCCCGAAAATGAGGACGGACGGGTTGGCCAGCATCGGGCCGAAGTCTATCATCGCGCCCAGGCCGACGAACAGCAGGACGGGGAAAAGCTCCGTTAAAATGCCGGAGACATAAAGCAGGTTGATAACGCCGCCTTCGTCCTGGGCGGCCAGGTTGGCCAGCGGCAAATTGCCCAGCACCACCCCGAAGCCGATGGGGACAAGGAGGAGAGGCTCTATTTTGCGGCCGATGCCGAGGTAAAGGAGCAGGCACCCGATCAATATCATCACGGCGGCCTGCCAGGTCAGATTTATAAAGCCCTGACCCAGGCTGGATAAAGCATCAAGGAAAACGTCCATCTAATACTCCGCAAAATAAAATAGGGCGTTTAAGACTTGCTCGGCTCTTCCTCTTCCTTTTTATAAGGGAAGAGCTTGTTGAGCAGGCGGATGAGCAGCGTCAGCAGGTACAGCGTGATGAGGGTGACACCCATCCCCGCCAGTGTCATCGTCAGGCCGAAAGACCAGTTGTCCATGTTTAAAACTTCTTTTGTTATCCTCTCACCCCCGTATCAAGTACGGGGCAACCTCTTGCCTTCCCCTTCGCTCTGCTCAAGGGTCAGCATGACTATAGTATGAACACTTTTGATACAACGCTCATCAAGGGAGAGGAAAAAGGATAATTAGTATTCGATGACGGCGATTGATTCGCCGGGCTTAACGACCTGTTCCGGTTTAACGCTTACTTCCGCCACCGTGCCGTCCACGGGGGAGAGGATGGGGTTTTCCATCTTCATGGATTCCAGCGTGCAAAGCACATCGCCTTCGCGCACTTTATCGCCGGCTTTCACGTTAACGCTGATAATTTTACCCGTGATTGGTACTTCAATCGTTTCCCTGGCCAATGCGGGCTCCTTTCAATACAAATAATAAAGAAAACAAGGCCTATTTGGGGGCTATATTGCCCTATTATACAGGAGTACGCTGCAGATGTCACTATAGGACCGGGGGTGAGGGAGCAGGGATGTGCCGGCTCAATGATAGAGATTTTCACGGTCGTCCCGATTCCATCAGGGCTCCCCCGGAATGACGATGCTGGAAAACAAAAGAGCCCCGATTTGCATCGGGGCTCCGGCAACTTACTCTTAAGTCAGACTAGTCCTTGGCCGCGCCGATTTTCACATTCGGCAGGGTGAACTCTTCCAGGGAATCAATGGTAATTTCATCATCTTTAACATCAACCACCACTTCCGAGACGTAAGCGTTTTCCGTCATCTTCAATTCGGCGGGCGGCTGGGGCCGCCTGCTGCTTTCATCTTTTTTCGCTTCCTCCAGGCGCTCACGGATAAGCTTCTCCACATCGAACTTAATGCTATCGGTCGAGTACACAGTTATCGAGTCATCAGTATGGTCGATAGTCAATATTTCCGGCACGATGCGCATTTTATCGCCTTCTTTTTCCGCGGCGCGCTTTTCCGGTATGGCCTTAATCGCTTTCAGCAGGTCGCTGGTTACCTCAAGTTTACGGGACACAGCTTTGGTCTCGCACACTCTCTTGAAGGTCTTGAGAGCGCCCCGCAGCACTTCCTCGGAAAGCTTGTCTTCAACCCTATTCTGGATAACACGGCGCAGCTGGCGCGCGCCATACTCTTCCCGGTAGCCTTCCTTGCCCAGGAAATCCTTGGCGGCATCGGTCATCTGCAATTTGATTTCTTTCTCCGCAAGCTGTTTGGCCACATTAGCCATCATCATGTCCACGATGGCGCGTATCTGCACTTCCGTCAGGGTATGGAACACGACGATATCATCGATACGGTTGAGGAACTCCGGCCGGAAATTGCTCTCACGGCTGTCCTTGAGTTTATTAAGCAGGGCGTCCTTCATTTTTTCGTAAGAGCGCTCCCGCGCTTTGGCTTCATCGGCCTGCTGCGCGAAACCGAGCGAGCCCCGCTTGATTTCCACCGCGCCGAAGTTACTGGTCATGATGATGATGCTGTTGCGGAAATCCACGCGCCGCCCCTTGGCATCGGTCAGGTGGCCGTCATCGAAAATCTGCAGCAGCAGGTTAAAGACATCCGGGTGGGCTTTTTCAATTTCGTCCAGCAGGATGCAGCTGTAAGACTTGCGCCGGACCGCCTCGGTAAGCTGGCCGCCTTCTTCATACCCCACATATCCGGGGGGCGCCCCCACCAGACGGGACACGGCAAACTTTTCCATGAACTCGGACATATCTATTCTGATTAGCGTATCTTCACTGCCGAACATGAATTCGGCCAGGGTCTTCGCCATTTCCGTCTTGCCGACGCCGGTAGGCCCGAGGAAGAGGAACACGCCCATCGGGCGCTTGAGGTCCTTCAGGCCGGAGCGGGAGCGGCGGACGGCGCGGGAGATAGCCATGATGGCTTCTTCCTGGCCGGCGATGCGCTTGTGCAGGGCTTCTTCCATGTTCAGGAGGCGGCTCGCTTCATTATCGGCCAGCTGGACCATCGGCACGCCGGTCCACATGCTGACCACTTCCGCGATGTCTTCCTTCCTCACCACCACTTCTTCCTGTTCCTGCTCGCTGCGCCACTCGGCTTCCAGTTGCTTGATTTTTTCTTCATTCTGTAGCTCGCGCTCGCGCAGTTCCGCGGCGTAATCATACTGCTGGGTAGCCAGGGCGGAATCTTTATCCTTGCGGATGATATCCTGCTGTTCCTTGCTCTGTTTTAAGGAAACCGGCATCGTGCTGTGGCGGATGCGCACCCGGGAGGCGGCCTCGTCAACAAGGTCGATGGCTTTATCCGGCAGGAAGCGATCCGGGATATAACGCGCCGCCAGAGTTGCCGCCGAGGTTAAAGCTTCTTCCGCGATTTTCAGCCGGTGATGCTCTTCATACCGTTCCTTGATGCCGCGCAGGATTAAGACCGTCTCATCGACGGACGGCTCCTCCACCAGCACGGGCTGGAAACGGCGCTCCAGGCCGGCGTCTTTCTCCACGTATTTGCGGAAATCATCAAGCGTGGTGGCGCCGATGCACTGCAGTTCGCCCCTGGCCAGCGAAGGCTTGAGGATGTTGGCGGCGTCTACCGCGCCTTCCGCGGCGCCGGCGCCCACCATAGTATGGAACTCATCGATAAAGATGATGCAGTTGCCGGCGGTTTTGATTTCATCGATGATTTTCTTGAGTCGTTCTTCAAACTCGCCGCGGTACTTGGTGCCCGCTACCAGCGAACCCATGTCCAGGGCGATAAGGCGCTTTTCCAGCAGGGTCTCCGGCACGACGCCGGAAACGATTTGCTGGGCCAGGCCCTCAACGATGGCGGTCTTGCCGACACCAGGTTCCCCGATAAGGGCGGGGTTGTTCTTGGTGCGCCGACTCAATATCTGGATAACGCGCTCGATTTCCTTGTGGCGCCCGATAATGGGGTCGAGTTTCTTTTTGCGGGCGGCTTCCGTGAGGTCGGTGCCGAGCTGGTCCAGCGCCGGGGTTTTGCTGGCAGCGCCGCTGCGGGTCAGCCTGGCTTTAGGCGTGCCCTGGGTGAGGATATGGGTAACTTCCGAGCGCGCCCGCTCCAGCGTAATGCCGAAGCTGTCCAGCACACTGGAGGCCACGCCTTCTCCTTCACGGAGCAGACCGAGCAGTAAATGTTCGGTGCCGATATAGTTATGGCCCATCTGGCGGGCCTCATCAATCGCTAATTCAATTACCTTTTTAGCCCTTGGCGTCAGGCCGGTTTCACCGCCGCCCGGCTTCTCGCCCCGCCCGATGATGAACTCAACGGCGGAGCGCACTTTGCCTAAGCCGATACCCAGATTGGTAAGAACCTTGGCGGCCACACCCTCTTCCTCACGCACCAGGCCGAGCAGGATATGCTCGGTGCCGATGTAACTGTGGTTAAGATTACGCGCTTCTTCCTGGGCGATAGTGAGGACGCGGCGGGCTCTTTCAGAAAATTTTTCGAATCTACTGGCCATAATAAACTCCTAGGGGAAATGGGAGTCCCGGGGAAATCACTTCTCTAATTCTAATATTATAATACAGGGAAAGTGAAAGCAATAGACCGGGCGATAATGCCCTATTTGAATAAACAACTATTTTCTGTATTCAAAATAGAAAAGCCTCCTGGCAGTGGCATATTTTCCGCAAAGGGTTGCCCCCTCAGTATCGTCTGCGCTGGGGCGTTTCACTTCCGTGTTCGGGATGGGAACGGGTGGGACCACCTCGCTCTAACCACCAAGAGACTTTCTATTACTAAATTATATAGTTGTTAACGAGCTTTTCTGATTTACAAGAGACATTGTAGCACATTCCCCGGTAAAAGAAAAGACCCATTTTACCAATAAACAATAACCAGGGCGCAAATTAAAAGCAAAATTCCCATATTCAATAGTCAATTATTAATAATATCATTTTGGCACATTCACTTCCCCTTCACTTCGTTCGAGGGCTTCGGTTCAGTGTAAACTCCGGCCAGAATTCACTAAAAGAAGGAGTCTGTAATTGGTTTCTTGGCCGGGTTCCCGCCTGCGCGGGAATGACGAAGGGGTAAAAAAGGGGCAGGGAACTAATTACCAATGACTAAATTACTTTATGTCAGCCGCCCTCGGCAAGCCTCCATACTCTTACGCCATTCCGTACTCGCTACGGAATCCGGGCGGGGAAAAGGGGCATTCAATCCGGAAAAGAAGCCGGGTTTTGGGGGCATTACTAAATCGCCCTTGACAAGGCTGCGGACAAGTGATAGGTTATTGGGAGGATTTTCCTGCGAGGCTGTTTCCGTTGTTTTCTTTGTAATGTTTGTGCATGTTGCAGCCCTGTGAACTATTAGAGGTGGAAAAAAATGAGTATTGAGTTAATTCACATCGGATTCGGGAACATCTTGGCCATGAACAGGGCTATCGCCATCGCATCGCCGAATTCAGCTCCCACCAAGCGCATTATTCACGACGGGAAAAACAACGGCAAAGTAATCGATATGACCAGCGGGCGAAGGACCAAAGCCGTCATCTTCACCGATAGCGGCCATATCGTTCTGGCGGCCCTCGCGCCGGAAACCATCGCCAGCCGTCTCCAGGCCAGCAAGACCGGCGTGCCGCCTAAGCTGGAACAAAGTGACACCCCAGATGAACCGTAACAGTTTTGCATCACTCGATGCCTCGGCCAAACCTTTATTATTCGTGCTTTCCGGCCTTTCCGGAGCGGGTAAGGATACCATCCTGGACGGACTCCGCAGGTCCGGGCTTCCTCTCTATTTCAGCGTTGCCGCCACCACCCGCGCTCCCCGCCCCGGCGAAAAGGAAGGCCGAGATTATTACTTCGTTTCCGAAGAAAAGTTCCAGGCAATGATAGCTTCCAATCAACTGCTGGAGTGGGCCAACGTTTACGGCAACTTCTACGGCCGGCCCAAGGAACCGATACGGCAGGCACTGCAAAAAGGCCAGGATGTTATTGTAAGAATAGACGTTCAGGGAGCGGCCACCTACAAGCAACTCCTGCCGCAGGCGGTGTTCATCTTCCTCTCCACATCGTGCAAGGCAGACCTGGAAAAACGCTTGAGAAAACGCTGCACGGAATCCGAGGAGGAGCTCAACCTGCGTTTGGAAACCGCGGAAAAAGAGCTGGAGCAGCTGGGAATGTTCGACTACATCGTCATCAACCGGGAAGATGAGGTAGAACGCACGATTGACGATGTGAAAGCAATCATCACCACGGAAAAATGCCGGGTCAACCAGCGTGAAATCAAGCTTTAAGGAAGTAGTAAAAAACTCCCTT
This sequence comes from Dehalococcoidales bacterium, assembly GCA_034429595.1. Taxonomy (GTDB): domain Bacteria; phylum Chloroflexota; class Dehalococcoidia; order Dehalococcoidales; family RBG-16-60-22; genus RBG-13-51-18. The sequence goes on along the minus strand of DAOUGB010000051.1, from coordinate 30,115 downwards.
AGTCCCTCCTTCGCTTCGCTCAAGGACAGGCTCTTTACGAATGGGGGAGAAAAATCAGGCGTTCTTTAAAGCCACCCCTTCCAGGACATCCGCCACATCCTCGGCGCGGTCCGTGGCGCTTTCCATATGCTCGTAAATCTCCCGCCACTTGATAATCTTGGTGATGTCCCCGGTATCATCGAAGAGCTCGGCGATGGCGGCGCGGTAAACGCGGTCGGCCATATTTTCCAGCCGGTTTATCTCCACACACCCCTCCAGTATGACCTTGAACCCGTTTTTATGCCTTAACCCCTTGACGGCTTTTTCCACCTCCACCGCCCCCTGGACGATGATATCCGCCAGCTCCCTGGCGCGCTGGGTGGGGCTGGCAATCTTATAGATAAACATAGCGTCCGCGGTGGCATGGATAAAGTCCATAATGTCATCCATCGTATGAGCCAGCAGAGCGATATCCTCGCGGTCGAAGGGGGTCACGAAGGTCTTGTGCAATAACTGGATAACCTGATGCGTAATGGTATCTCCCTGGTGCTCCAGTTCGGTTATTTCCGCCACCCGGCTATCGATAAACTGCCAGGCATCTATCATTTCCTTTAAGGCTTTGGCACCTTTGATGGTGTTCTGGGCGCTTTCTTCGAATAAATCAAAGAATTTTTGCTCCCTCGGTAAGAAAGGCAATCGAGCCATAGTACCTCCTTTGAACAGATATTTACAGGTATAGTTAAACCTTAGACCACGATTGAAACAATGAAAAAGCCCTAATGCGCAAGCCGGGAATTGACGGTGTTTTGAGAATAAATAAGTAAAAGAATATACTGAAATTTAAAAAGACCCGATGGAACTTATCGGGTAAAATCATACTCCATCATCCACGTTTGTTTTTCAGTATACATCCAACCGAGTTTACTAAAACAGGGCGGTTACTGTCAAGGAAAAGGCCCTATTTCTCCGGCTGTTCCGGCCCCCCGGGATTGTTTCTTTTAGCCTGCTTGTCCTGCCATTCTTTGTAGCGGTTCCATATCTGGCTTTCGTACCCCTGCATGCCGGGATTATAGAATTTCTGGTCCTTCTGGTCTTCCGGGAGGTGCTGCTGCTCCACCCGGTGGTCGGGGTAGTCATGGGCATATTTATAGTCCTTGCCGTAGCCCATATCCTTCATCAATTGCGTGGGCGCGTTGCGCAGGTGCATCGGAACATTGCCGCTGGCGCCCTGCCGGATGGACTCCTGCACTTTATTGTAGGCGGCATACAGGGAGTTGCTTTTGGGAGCGGTGGCCAGATAGACAGCCGCTTCAGCCAAAGCTAAATTGCCCTCCGGCATACCGACGAAGTGGACGGCCTGCTGGGCGGCCATGGCGATAACCAGCGCCTGCGGGTCCGCCATACCGATGTCTTCCGAGGCGAAGCGTATCATCCGCCGGGCGATATAGAGGGGGTCTTCCCCGCCTTCCAGCATCATCGCCAGCCAGTAGATGGAGGCATCTGGGTCAGAATCCCGCATGGATTTATGCAGCGCCGAAATACGGTCGTAGTGCTGCTCGCCGGCTTTATCATACTGCACCGCCCGTTTTTGCATGGCGTCCTCGATGACGGAAAGGGTGATAATGCGCTTGCCTTCTTCATTCGGGGGGGTGCTTAAAGCGGCGATTTCCAGCGTGTTAAGGGACATGCGGGCGTCGCTGTTGGAAGCGGATATCAGGTGGTACATGGCATCCGGGGCAAGCTCGGCGTTGAGTTCGCCGATGCCGAGGAACTTATCTTTCAACGCCCTTAAGATGAGCACCTGAATCTCATCGGGGTTGAGGGGTTTAAGCGGGACGACGCGGGAGCGGGAAAGCAGCGGGGAGGTTACCTCGAACGAGGGGTTTTCCGTGGTGGCCCCGATGAGGGTGACGGTGCCGTCTTCCACGAAGGGCAAAACGGCGTCCTGCTGGGTCTTGTTGAAGCGGTGGATTTCATCGATGAAGAGGATGGTGCGCTGCCCGTGCACCCGGCGGCGCTCCTGGGCCTGGGTGACGATATGGCGCAGGTCGGCGACGGTGGCGCTGACGGCGCTGACGGGGGCGAAGACGGCGCCGGTGGTGTTGGCGATGACGTTGGCGAGGGTGGTCTTGCCGCAGCCGGGCGGGCCCCAGAAAATCATGGAGGGGATGCGGTCGGACTCGATAGCGCGGCGGAGCACGCGGCCTTTGCCCATGAGGTGCTCCTGCCCGACATAGCCGTTAAGGTCTTTGGGCCTCATGCGGGTAGCCAGCGGCGCGCCCTGCATCTGCTGGTCCCCGGCTTGCTTATCGAACATGTCCATGCTCATGCTGTGCCTGCCCGTACCTCTTTCTTATAAATGTACTCCAAACAAAATCAAGAAACAAGATACAATAACCAAACAAATCTCAAAAATTAAAAAGCAAATCTTAAAAACACAAATCAAAGATAAAAGATGGTTGTCATCCTGAGTGAAACGAAGGATCCGCCCCCCGTCATTCCCGTGACAACGGGAATCCAGTTATTAGGGATTGCTGGATTTATCCTTTCTCAGGATAGGCCGCTTTCAGAACACGCAAAGCTCTCAAGGTGACCCACTTGCTGGGTTGCCCTTTCTTTTCCTGTATCTCCGCCAACTCCTTGCCGGTTATATAAAATTTCAGGGAGTTCTGATACCAATAAAAGACTTTCTTTTCTTGTGTGTCGGGCAACTCCTTGTAGGCACGCTCCAGCAGCCAGCGTCCTTGTTGGTTTTGCTTACTAATGACCAGATTTAACGCGTTGGCTAACTTGGGATTCTTGGCTTGCCCCAGCGCTGCCAGTACCTCCAGGTTCTGAAGCACATCGGCTTGGCTGCGGAGAGGATAATAGAACTTGAACCAATTGGAGCTAGGCTTGTTACCCGTTCCAAAGGGGTAGTCGGCGACCGCCGGGTCGTGGCTCAAGAGAAAGTCCACACCTCGTTTGATAGCCTCCTGCATATTCTTGGTCCGTTGCGCCGGTGGTACTTTGTTCAGGGCAATCATCGCCTTGATGGCTCCCCAAGCGCATGGCAGATTAGCATTGCGACCGGAACAGGCGAACGGAGGAGCTTTCCCGGACTTATCCTGACGTTTGTTTGCGTCGCGGTTCGAGGCGTCAGCCGCTCCTTCTCCGTTAATAGCATCCGCCAGCCATTCCATGGCTGTCTGCAAGCGTTGGTCGTTAAGCCAGCCTAAGTCTATCAAAGCCGCCCCCATTATACCCGCCGCGCAATAGTTGAAATCGGAAGGCGCGCCTATCAATGACAGACCACGCAGACTACCACCGCTGTCGATGTATCGGGAGAGCAGAATCTCGCAGCCGGCGCGAATGCGCGGGTCAGCTCCGTCCGCACCAAGCTGCGCCAGGTAAACAAGAGCCGGCATCGTCCCGGTATACCTGGATCGTTCTCCCCAATATCCCTCCGGATGCTGCGCCGCCAGAATCACCGGCACCGGCCCGCTTATCATGATAGCCGTCTTAGCAGCTTTGACTTCTTTATCATTCTCGTCCCGGCCGGGGATATCGCGCAAAGTATAATAGCGGATGGCTGGCTGGGACTCGTCGTGTTCCAGCAGCCATGGAACCGGGTCCCCATTAAGCTTGTCTTTCCAGCCAGCCATAATTAAACATCTCTTTCTGAGTTTACAGTTCACAGTTTACAGTAACCCCGCCCTGAGATGCTTCGCGGATTCTCACGGTCGCTACGCTCCCTCAGAATGACAACGGGGGAAAAGGGGCGGGGGCTTGGTTATTGTATCTTGTGTCTTGTTTCTTCCGTTATTTATACCGTCTCACCTCAAATCTGTATAGCTGCACCGGCTCATCCTCCGCGATGCCGCCCTTCTGGCGGCAGATGTCTATCTGGTACTGCGCGGAGTCCACGCCCTCAAGGTCGGGTAAAAGCAAGCCCCTCCGCCACCCCGCCTCAACGATTACCCCGTACTTCCTGGGGTCGAGCTGGGATATATCTTCCACAGGTTCCGGCTCCGTCAGCACATCCACGGAATAATCGAGGCCGTCAAGCTCATCCTGGGTGATGGGATGGAAACGGGGGTCGCGGGTGGCGGAGCTGACCGCATTGGCGATGATTTCCTGCGCCACGTTCTGCTGCTGCGGCTCGAACGTGCCGATACAGCCGCGCAAATCGCCGTTCTTTTTATGGATGGAGACAAAGACGCCGGCCTGCTCCTTCATTTCCGGGGTCAATTCTTTAGGCGGGGAGGGCCTTTTCCCGGTTTTGATATATGTTTCTACCGTCTTTTTCGCCAGAGCTGCAATCGGGTGCATTTAGTTCCCTCCCTTTTTAAAGATAACGCCGGCATAAGCCACCACGCGGTCGTATTCGCCGGTGGCATCGCCGCTGTTCTGATATTTGACCAGTTCCGCGCTGCCGACGCCCATTTCCTTGGCGGCGGCGAGCAGCGTGGCCACCGGACCGTGAGCGCACATCGTGATATTAAGATTATGATAGCGCCGCGTCAACTCCTCTTCATCCAAAGCCAGCATCGCCTCGATAGCTTTCATATCGTTCGCTTCCGCTTCTTCCGCCGACTGGTAGTGGGACATATCGCCGCTGGCGAGAATCACGACCTCTTTCTTTAGTTCGGCAGCCGCCTCGGCGATAGCGTGCCCGATTTCCCGGTAGACCTCCAGCGAAGCCCCGGCCAGGATAACCGGCACGATACGCACGTCCGGTTTTATATATTGCAGAAAAGGAAGCTGCACCTCCACGGCATGCTCGTCCTCATGAGCGAGGTAATCTTCTTCCGCGTAGCTGGACAGGCTGACAATCTCTTGCGCCAGCTCGGCATCCACCTCCACATCGCCGAGCGGCGTCCGCCAGGCGCCTTCCGGCCAGACGCTGAACGGCTGACCGAGCCCGGAATGGGTAGGCCCCATAATAACAAAGGTATCTTTAAAGACGACGCGGGAAATGGCCGCCCCGGCGACGGCGCCGGAATACTGGTAGCCGGCATGGGGCATCAGCAGACCGACGGCCTCCTCTTTTCTGGCATTTTTATTGATGTATTTAGCCAACATCGCCTTCAACTCGGATGCCGAGGCGGGATAGAAATACCCGGCGACCGATGGGCTTCTAATCATCTTACACCTCCTTCAGCTTCATCAGGACGGGCGGAAATTGAGGTCCGCGCCGCAGTGCCGGCAGCGCGAACCGGCAAGCCCGGTGACTTCCGCCTGATACCCCGTCCTCTTCACTACCAGCTTACCGCAATGATAACAGCGGGTGTTCTCGCTATCGTGGCCGGGGACATTACCCGCGTAAACGAACTTGAGGCCAGCCTTTTTCCCGATATCCACCGCCCTCTCTATCGCGTCGATAGAAGTGGGCGGAAGATGCACCAGATTATGCTTGGGATAGAAGCGCGTCACGTGCCAGGGGGTCAGCTCGCCAAGCTCATCTTTTATCCACTGCGCCAGCGCCGTCAATTGCGCATCATCGTCGTTCATGGTGGGAACGATGTTGGTAACGGCCTCGATATGCATATTCCACTTGTCTTTAGCCCGTTTGGTGACCTCCAGAATCCCCCGCCAGCGCGGCACGCCCGCCAGTTCCTTGTACAATTTATCGGAGAAACCCTTGATATCCACGCGCCAGGCATCCAGAAAAGGCCCGATGGCATCCAGCGTTTCCGGCGCGGCATATCCGTTGGTGACGTAGACGGTATAAAGCCCGTTTTCTTTGGCCAGTCTGGCGGATTCCAGCGTGTACTCGAACCAGATAGCCGGTTCGTTATACGTCCAGGCGATGCCGCGGCAGCCGGACTGTTGGGCCATTTTAATCGCGGCTGCCGGCGGCAGTTCGCGGCACATATTGCCGATGGCTTTGCCGTCCGCCGTAGAGATTTCCCAGTTCTGGCAGTGTTTGCACCGGAAGTTACAGCCCAGTGTGCCCAGGGAAAAACACTGGGTGCCGGGGTAGAAATGGAACAGCGGCTTCTTTTCCACCGGGTCTGCCGCCGCTGAAGAGACGAAGCCGTAATTGAGATTGTACAGCGTGCCGCCGGTGTTCCGGTACATGCCGCAGGCGCCGTATTTATCCGGGTTAATCCGGCAATGCCACTGGCAGGTGCCGCACCTTACTTTGGAGTCCGGCAGTTTTTGATATAGCAATGCCTCGCGCATAAACCACCACCCTATTAATTATAACACCGGAAGGAAAGGGGGAGAGGCAACCGGCAAAAAGACCGTCACGGCTGGATAGTGGAAAGCCCCACCAGCTTGGCGAAGTCCACCGGGATAAAGGGCGAAAGTATCAGGAAAGAAAGCACGTGCGCCGCTAAAATAAAAATAACTGCCGAGAGCGCGAACCATTTGAGCTTGCCGCACGGACGGTTCTTAAAAATATCAATCAATTGCGCTAAAGCCATCCCCAGCCCGAGGCAGACAGCGCCGACGGCCGGGTAAAAATAATAAATATAGGTCACTCTATCCGTGATGAGGATAGCCGGAATCCATATCAGGTAAGTGGCAATAAACCAGACAGCCCCGAAAAGGCCGGCCTCATCCTTCTTTCTGGCGCGCCAGACCATGTAGACGAAGGCCGGAATAATTAAGGGCCAGATGGAAAAGCTGATGGCGGCGGTATAGTGCGGCATATAATTAAAGGGCATGGGTTTATAGGTATACAGCCACTCCCAGGGGGGACTTTCGGAGGGGTGTTCGACGAATTCAAAGGTCAGCCCGCCGCTCAAACTAAGCATGTCATAGATGCGTTTCAGCGGATTTAGAAAATCCGTAGGCTTCTGGACGATAAGATAATCGAAGAACACCATCAACCCGATGAAGGCTACGACGGCGAAGACCACCGTAAGCGTAAACCTCTTGTTGCGCTCTTGTTTGTAGGAATAAATCCAGTGAAGAACGACCGTCAGCCCGGAAAAAACACCGTTGAGTTTGGCTAAAGTGCTTAACCCGATGGCTACGCCGGAGCTGACATATTTCTTGCCGGCATAGAGCAGGAAGGCAGCCATCATGAAAGTCACATAAAAGACATCCAGCATGGCCAGGCTGCCCATAAGGAAGGTCAAGTTTTCAAAAGCCAGCAGGAAGGCAGCGATGGATGAAGCCGTCCGCGACATGTCCAGACGGCGGCAGAGAAAATAGAAAAGTACGATAGTAGCCGTGCTGAAAAGGATAGGTAAAACGCGCCAGCCCCACGGATTATCCCCGAATATTTTTATACCGGTCACGATGAGCAGCTTGGCCAGCGGCGGGTGCTCAATACGGGTAGTTTCATGGTTTTCTAAAATATTCCGGGCGTCTTTAATATAATGCTTCTCATCAAGAATAAGATCGGAGGGATTGGTAACCATCGCCAGGTGCAGGATGAGCGTGGCGAGTACGATTAAAACAAGCCAGCAATATTCCCACCGGTAAAACCGACCGACGCAGTCTTTTATTTTCATGTCTAATCCAGCAGCCGCTTTAGAAATAACCCCGTATATTTTTTAAGTAATTATACATGCCCCGCAGATAGCGCGTAACATTAACCATAATTATAACACTGCAGCAGCAGGAAGAAAGTTAGCCATTACGGCTGGATGGTGGAAAGCCCCACCAGCTTGGCGAAGTCCACCGGGATAAAGGGCGAGAGTATCAGGAAAGAAAACACGTGCGCCGCTAAAATAAAAATAACTGCCGAGAGCGCGAACCATTTGAGCTTGCCGCGCGGCCTTTCTCGAAATATATCTATCAACTGCGAAAGTCCCATCCCCAGCCCGAGGCAGATAGCGCCGATGGCCGGGTAAAAATAATAAATATAGGTCACTCTATCCGTAATCAGGGTGGCCGGTATCCATATCAAATAGGTGCCGAAGAACCAGGCAACCCCGAAGAGCCCCGCTTCGTCTTTTTTGATGGCGCGGTAGAGCATGTACCCGAAAACGGGAACGATAAGCGCAAAGATGGAAAAGCTGATGGCGGCGGTATAGTGCGGCATATAATTAAAGGGCATGGGTTTATAAGTATACAGCCACTCCCAGGGAGGACTTTCGGAGGGGTGTTCCACCGTGGCAAAAGTCAGGCTGGAGGTCAGCTGCATCATGGTCAGGACGCGTTTTATAGGATTCAAATAATCGGAAAATTTCTGGACAATGGCCAAATCAAATAAAGGCATCAACCCGAAGAAGACAACGATGGAAAAGATAATCGTCCACATAAAGAACCGGGAGCGCCCCTTGCTGGCAAAAAGCCAGTGAACGCCGGTGACCGGCAGGGCCAGGATGCCGTTAAGCTTGGCCAAACCGGCTAACCCGACGGCGATGCCGGAGTTGATATACCGCTGGTAAACGTAAAGCAAAAACGAAGCCATCATGAAAGTAACGCAAAAAATATCCTGCATGGCCAGGCCGCTTAACATGAAGAACATGTTTTCCGTGGAAAGCAGGAAGGTAGCGATGGATGAAGCCGTCCGCGACATGTTCAACCGGCGGCAGAGAAAATAAAAAAGTATGATAGTAATTGCGCTGAAGAGTATCGGCAATACCCGCCAGCCCCACGGATTATCTCCGAACATCTCGATACCAGCGACGAAGAGCAGCTTGGAAAGGGGCACATTTTCCTGGCGCAGACTCTCGTGTTTTTCGATAATGTTACGGGCATCCGGAATGTAATGGTTCTCATCCAGAATAAGGTCGGCAGGATAGCAGATGATGGAAAAATGCATCACCAGCCAGGCAAGGACAATCATGAAAAGCCAGAAATATTCCCACCGGTAGAACCGATTAAGCTTAGGGTAGAACCGCTTAAGCCAAGACCTTATTTCCATGTCCAGTTTCTGTTAACGAAGTAATTAATTAAGAAAGCCACGACGATGCCGATGAAAAGCGAGAGCGCGTCATAGACGCCGAAAACACGGGTAAAGAGCATGAATAACCCCCACTGAACAGCCGCCCCGAAAGCACAGGTGAGGTTGAATTTGAAGAGACGATTCATGATAGACTTGCTGGCGCGCCGCCCGGCAAAAGTAAAGACATCATTAAGGAGAAAGTTGGTGATGATGGAGGCTTCGATACTGATAATAACCGCCAGCCAGTCATAAGCGGCCAGCCCCCCGAACCTCGTCAGCAGCAGGTACACGCCCTCATTGACGACGACGCCGCTCAAGCCAACGGCGATGAACTTGAGGAGCATCGCCAGCTCGCCGGTACGCACCATCAGACTAAAGATATGCTTCAGGTAGTCAATCTGTGTCCGGGCGCGGAGCTTGCTCTGGCCGGCGGTGCGGTCCTCAAAGATAAACGGCACTTCCGTAACGACGGGGAAATTGCCCACCAGCATGATTTCCAGCGCTATCTTGTAGCCGATAGGCTTCAGCTTATCGATATCAACATTATCACGTTTAAAAATAAAAAATCCGGACATGATATCTTTCACCCGGCGGGAAGAGGGGAGAAGGCCGTGCGAGAGCATAATGGCCCCTTTGGAGATAATCCGGCGGACAAGGCCCCATTGCGGGCAGCCACCGCCGGGGACATAACGGCTGGCAAAAGCCATATCCGCCCCGTTTGCCACGGCTTTGATAAGCTCCGGGATGATTTCCGGCGGGTGCTGCAAATCAGCGTCCATGACGCAGATAACGGGGCCGGAAGCATTTTTTATCCCATGAATCACGGCGGTCGCCAGGCCTTTTTCTGTCCGGCGCACCAGCAGCTTCACCGGATAACGGGACGCCAGACCGCTGACGATTTCTTCCGTGCCGTCCTGACTGTTATCGTCAACGAGGATAATTTCATAGGCATGACCGGAGAGAGCTTTGTCTATCCGCTCGATCAGCGGGGTAATATTGTCCTTCTCGTTATAGGTAGGGATAACGATAGAGACGGTATCTTTCATCTTGCACGCTTCTTATCAATAACCCCGGTAACAACGTTACGGTTTTAACGTTTAATACTCAAAGGATTATGCTATGATTATAATACACAAATATATTTTTTGTAAGTTCGGTAAAAATGGCCCGGAATAAACGCTGGAAATTTTTAACATTTTTTACCCGCCGCAAAAGCAACCGGGAGGACGTTCTTTCCAATGCCCTTACTACTAATAGAACGAAATTCCCCCGGTTAAGTAAGGGGGTATACCTCGGTATTTTCGGGGGAATTTTAGGCGCGGCGGCTTACTTAAGGTTCTGGGCGGCGCCGCTTTCCGCCGGGGTAGACGTTCCCCAGTTCTGGGCTTTCGCCAAGGTCTTTCATACTTACGGGCTGGATTTCTACCGCTACGCCGATGCCACTCTGGATATTTTTCCCGTCAAAGGCTGGGGGTTCGTTTACCCCCCGATATGGCTCCTGATTTTAGGGCTGGCGCTGGCGGTAGTACCGGGGAGCACGATTACGGAAACATTTGTCAGCAATGGCTGGCGGCTGGCGATGAAAACCCCGATTATCTGCGCGGACCTGGCCATCGGGTGCCTGTTGTACTGGGCGGTGCCCGGCCCAAAGTGGAAGAAACTATTATTTGCCGGTTTGTGGCTTTTACACCCCACCGCCTGGTATAACTCGGCGGTTTTCGGGCAGTTTGACGCCATCGCGGCCGTTTTGCTGCTGGCAGCGGTAATCCTGCTGGAGAGGGGCAGCGATAAAACAGCTTTCCTCATCGCCGGGCTGGCGGTAATGACCAAGCAGCATGTCCTGCTGCCGGTAGCGATGATGATCGCGGTAAGCGCCCGCCGGCTGGGCTGGCGCCGCACTTTAATCGATTGCGCGCTCCTCGCCGGCGTGGCGGTGGTCTTTTCCATCCCTTTCCTGGCTACCGGGAATTTCCTGGAATACGGGCGGTCAATCGTTTTCCCCGGCCAGGCACCGGATTACCAGACACCCCTGATGTACGCTTTCAACGGCGGCGGTTCCCTGCTTACCTACCTGAATCAAGCTTACGGGTGGAATACCATCGGCTATTTTAATCTGTTTGCGCCGGTCCTAATCATTGCTTTCATCGCCGCCCTATATTTAAGCTACCGGACGACTATTACCTACTCGCAGGCGGCGCTGGCCGGTTTCCTGATTTTTATTATTTTTTTCTACAGAATCAATTATCAATACCTGGTAATCTATATTCCGCTGGCGCTGCTGGCGGCATCCCAAACGCGGTATAAAATTGAAAGAACCGGCGCGATTATCATCGCCATGCTGCCCGCGGTATGGTTATGGCTCTTTAATGTTTCTTTCTGGTTCTATTACTTAGCCCCCCAGGCCTCCGAGGCCGTGAAGCTGCTGGACCGATTGGGGATGTCACGCATGGATGTCCCGGACTACGGCTACGTAACGCTGTCCGTGGTGCTGACCTGCCTTTGCCTGGTTTATACCATCCTCGTGTTTACCAGGTGGCGCAAACCTGCCGGCCTGATGCCGCCGGTTATAAAGCCGTGAGCAGCATATTGATGTTCCATTTGGCGGTTTCTACAATAGCGCCTATAATAAAGAAAAGCTTCTTCCTCAAGGAACGGAGATAGTCATATGGTCATTTTGGGTCTTATCGGGTTTATCATCAGCCTGGCAGCCGGATTTGCCATGCTCATTGGGCTGATACCGTTTTTGGGATGGTGGTTCAGTTTATTTATCACGCTGCCGATGGCCATAGCCGGTGCTGTTATAAGCGGCATCGGTTCATCGAGGAAGAGGAGCGGATTCGCTACGGCAGGGCTTGTAATCAGTCTGGTGATTTTAATTTTCGCCATCTGGAGGCTGGTATTGGGGTGCGGGGTATTTTAGCTGAAGACAGCCGCGGCAAGACCGAAGCTATCTGGATTTGGGTACTTTAATGATGACGAATTGCTTACCCTCATCACCATTTACGACATCAATTGCCACATTTTCCAGCGTATCTGCCAGTTTGGGTTCCACTATGAGAAGCTTCACGCCTTTATATTCCACCGCTTTGTCATCAGGCCTCTCGATGTCAATCGCCAGTCCCATTTTACCTTCTTGATTAGTCCCCAGCCTCACGCATGTCCCGGGTTTTTTCAAATTGTCCACGAGTAGAAGCCCCATTAATTCCTGCTTGGCCCGCTCGGTCACGCCAATCATTTACTTGCCTCCTTTCAGCTCCGGATGCTTTTCGCCGTATTTTTTTACTCCAAACTACGTTTTTTCTATTTCTTCAGCGGCAATGTTCAACCTCACTTGATTTCCGGATATTTCAGCCACGTTTTCAGGGGCAAAGTACATTGCACTTACAGCATCATCCAGGCGGACAACAAATTTCCGCGGTTCCCCCGACCAGCTATCCATGACAATATGGTTGATAGCGCCGAGGGTCTTATTATTTACGTCCGCCACCAGCATTCCGTATTTTATTTCCATCATTTTTATAAAATAGACAGCCCTTAAAATATTTATTCGGGAGAACATGAAAAAAGGGAGATTAAAAAGGATATTACCAGCCGGGAAATCTAAAGATTTATTGAGTGAGGACGATATTTTTTTGCAGTAAAAAAAGCTGGGTATCTTCCAGCTTTTTCACCTAAAAACTTAACACAGAACCGTGCTTTTGTCAACCGTCGGGCGGTATTTTTTACCCGTCATTTTAAGCCGCGGGCAGTATTAAGCCCACTTGGATTTCCGTGGGGACATCCACGGTCACGGCGAGGTCCCCGTAATACTCCTTTAGCTCTTTTTCCAGTTTGGCCGTCACCCGGCGGTGCACGTCATCCGGTACGCGCCTGGAGGTGGAATAGAACTTGCGGGCGATATCCGCGAAGGCGCTATCCACCCGCACCGGCTGTTGCCATTTCCAGCGGCCGCGCACCCACTCTATGCGGCGCCCTATTTGGGGGAGATAATCCGGCAAGTCTTTTTCACTCTGCATCCCGATGTGCCGGACCTGGCACCCGTATTCAGCGCAAAGCGCCCGGTATCTCTCTTTAACATGAGGCACTTCCGCGCCGGTGCCGGTAAATATCAAAATCAAGGGCGCGCCCGGCTTAAGCACTCTCAAGACCTCCGCCATGGCTTTTTGCCAGGGGCGTATCAGGTGGAAAATATGCACCGCCACGGAAAGCTCGAAGGAGGCGTCCGGGAAAGGCAGCGCCGTGATATCATGCTGTATAAAAGAGACGGGTAAAGGCGGGTCACGGCGGGCAAGCTTGGCCGCCAGGATTTGCAGCATCTCCGCGGAGATATCCGCGCCGGTAACGCGGTAGCCCCTTTCCGCCAGCGGGATGGCGATGCGGCCGGTGCCGATGCCCGGCTCGAAGAGATTGGGAAATTTAGCGGGCGGGTACCTTTCTGCGATATAGTCCAGCGCGGCGTTAAAACTGGCTTCGTCAAAGGTGCGCGTGGCGTCATAGACGGGGGCTATAGAGTCGAAAGACATGGATTCCATAGGGAAATTATACTGGAATCGGCAGGAAAAAGACAGAACGATACATTCTGTTACTTTAATTCTTTGGTCAAGTAAATAACCATGTTATCATCCACGAAAACGTCACGGCCGGGCAGTACAGTCTCATTATTGTAAGTCAGCCCGCGGCCATCCAATACATAACCGCGCCGGGTATACAGGCGCTGGGCGGGGCCGTAGTCCGCGTATAGCCCCACCCCGATGCCCGCCACCGGCAAGCGCTCGAAAATTCTTCTTTCCGCTTCATCTACCAGGGCGGTAGCGATACCTTTACGCCGGTATTCTGCTAAAACGCGGAGGTCTTTGATTTCCGGTATGCCTTCTCTGGCAAACGGGGGATATTCCGATTGCCATTTTATATAAAGAAACCCGGCGATTTTGCCGCTGTACCGCGCCACGAGAAATACGAGGTTGCCTTTTGCCTGCTCCGCCAGCAGTTTTTGAAAATACTGTGGCGGCGTTTTCCAAACGGTATTCAAGAAGGCTTCGGCGAGGTCCGGGATATCTTTAGATTCAAGGAGGTTAATTTTTATCAGCATTATACCGGCCTTAAAAAATAAGATACCAAAACAGGGCGACTTCATCCCGGTAACGGTCAGCGGCGTGGTAAAGATGGGTATCAAAACCTCCGAGGATGAAACCGTAACTCTCATAAAAGCGGCAGGCCTTAACGTTGGTATCCTGCGTTTCCAGCATGATACCCGGATAGTTTTGCCGTCTGGCCCATGCTTCAGCGCGCGACATTAACGCCCGGCCAACGCCCTGCCGCCGGAGTTCAACGTCAACACCGATGTCATCAATCCAGGCAAAGCGGTTCCAGTTGCGGTGAAGAATAAGCTGTCCCGCTACCCGACCATCAACGTAGGCGATAAAACACTTCTTGTCAGGGCTGCCGATATAAGAGGCATAGAAATCAGGATTTTCCGGCTGGTATTTCTTACGGTATTCCGGCACACTGACAACGGTGTAGCTTAACCGCCCGTTTTCATAGCGGGGAATGATTTTTTCATTAACGATAAATTCATCGTCGGCTTTATTGATATCCTGAAGAAGTCCGGCGGTAAGCTCTTTGATGATGATGCCCATAGATATTTATTCCAATTCTTTAAATAACTGCACCGCCCAGGTCTTTAATCCATTCTCACGGTAAAACCTTAAAACCGGCATGAGGTCTTTCACCGCGGTGTTGACGAAGAACTTCGTGTAGCCTTCTTTTTTAGCATAATCGAGGATTATCTCCAGCAGTTCCGACCCGACACCCTGCCCGCGTGCCTCCGGGACAAGATAAATCTCGTCCAGCTCAAGGATTTTATCATTTTCTTTAAAGATACAACTGCCGTCGTTTTTACGGGGCAGGCAGACGGCATAACCGATTAGCTTGTTTTTCTCTTCCGCCACCCAGATGAGCCGCGCGTCTAACTGCCGTAATTCTTTTTCCGTGCGCGCTGATAAGCCCCACGTAGGCACTTCTTTAACAAACCTGTTAACAAGGGCGGTTATGCCGGGAATATCATTTTCCGTGGAATTTCTGATTTTCATTTGTCTTGCTTTATCAATGAATACAAAAACTGGTCGTAGTATTTCCCCTGAAAATAGAAAAAGTCTTTAAGCAGTCCTTCTCTGGCAAACCCCAGTCTCTCCAGCACCTTTTGCGAGCGGAGGTTTGCAACATAGGTGGTGGCATAAACCCGGTGAATTTCCATATCATTAAAAGCAAAATTCAAAGCTACCGGCAAAGCTTCGCTCATATAGCCTTTGCCCCAGTATTCGGGGAGAAGGTCATAGCCGATTTCCACCCGGTTGTTTCTCCTGTCCCAGATATGAAATCCGCACGTACCAAGGCGGGCTCCGGTCTCTTTACCGATGATTACCCAGCGGTTATGGTCGAGGACACCATCGTTATACCAGTTAATCATGCCCGCGGCTTCACCGATAGAATGAAAAGGGTCAGCATCAAACAGATACCTGGTAACGGCAGGGTCGGAAAATTCTTTCAGGATGAAGTCCGCATCCCCCGGAGAAATGTTCCTCAAGAATAATCTGTCAGTAGTTAAATCACGGAAAAATGACCTGTCCACATCGCCACCTCCCCGAAAGGCTATTTTTCCCCCGCCAGCTTTTTAATCGTCTCCGTTATCTCCGAGGTCTTGGTACCGGGCCCGAAGATGGCTTTGATGCCCATTTTCTCTAAAGCGGGGATATCGTCCTCCGGGATGATGCCCCCCGCCACCACGCTGACGCTGTCCATCCCCTTTTTGCCCAGCCCCTCCATCACGTCCCCGAAGAGCTCCAGGTGCGCGCCGGAAAGGCAGCTCAACCCGATGACGTCCACATCCTCCTGCAAAGCCGCCTGGACAATCATCTCCGGGGTCTGGCGGATGCCGGTATAAATCACTTCCATGCCCGCATCGCGCAAAGCGCGGGCCACCACTTTAGCGCCGCGGTCATGGCCGTCCAGGCCCGGCTTGGCAATCAGCACCCGTATCTTTTTGTGGGCCATAAATTACTCCTAATATGCTGAAAAAGTCTGTCATGTTTCGCTTCGCTCAACATCCGTAGAAAAAACGGATTCTTCACTTCGTTCAGAATGACAATCAATTTTTATCTTTAGAAATGAACTTATTAAAAAATGTGGTATTGGGGCCTGGGGCATTTTCTTCCTTTTCCCGCGGCTCGATAAGCTCTACCAGCACGCCGTTGACGGATTTGGGATGCAGGAAGCCGATTTGACCCGCCACCCCCGGCCTGCCCTCTTTATCAATAAGCTGAAAGCCCCGCTGTTCAACCGCTTTTAGTTCTTCGTTGATGTTATCCACCTCTAAAGCGATGTGGTGCAGCCCCTCGCCGCGCTTTTCCAAAAATTTGGCGACAGTGCTGTCCGCGCCCATCGGCTCAAGCAGGTCGATTTCTACTTCATCGCCGATTTTAAAGACGGCCTCGGTCACTTTCTGGCAGGGCGCGCCGTGGACTTCCGCCTTGATGCCCAGCAGCTTTTCAAAGAGGGCGGTGCTTTCCTTGAGGTTATTGACCGCTATCCCGATGTGGTGTACCCGTTTAATCATGGATTATCTCCGAACATAGTAAACAGTGGACAGTTTGGGGGAAAGGTATATGAATGTAAAAACCCCCTTAATCCCCTTTATGAAGGGGGAAACACGAAAGGGACGATACAAGTATTTTATACGTCATCCACGCAGGGCGCAAGTACCTGAACCTGAATTACTTCACCGCTATTCAGGGATAAAGCGCCCTCCGGCTTGCAGATAAGGCTGTTGGCGCTGGCGATGGCCTGGAGGCGGCTGCGGTGCTTATAAAGCTTGACGCTGTAATTACCGGAGGAGTTGCGCTCGAGCACGGCGTCTTTAAATTCCGTCCAGGCGGGGTGGCGTCCCTTAACGTTTTCCAGCAGCACGGCGGTGACGGTCTGGAGAGGGTGGCGGGTATCGCCGCTCATGCGCAGGACACCGGGGAGCGCCAGCTGGATAAAAGCCATCTCGTTGCTGGCCGGCCCGCCGGGCAGGCAAAAGACCGGCTTGCCTTCCCACAGGCCGAAGGCGATGCCTTTGCCCGGCCCCATGCGCACGTGGTGGAACAGTTCCTTCCAGCCGAGTTTGTTCAATACCCCGATTACGAGGTCGCGTTCACTGCCCCACGCCCCGCCGCTGGTAAGAATTACATCTGCATTTTTAAAATACTTTTCCAATTCCAGTTTAATCGCTGCTTCATCGTCATGGACCACCGAAGCCGCACAGGAAATGCCGAAGGATGCCAGCCAGGATTCCATCGTCACCAGGTTGCTGGCGTAAAGCTGGCCGGGGTTTAACTGCTCGCCGGGGGCAACGACCTCATCGCCCACGCCGATGATAGCCAGCTCGGGCCGGCGGTAGACAACGACCTTATCGCTACCCGCCGCCGCCGCCATGCCCAGGGAGCCGGGCAGCAGCTTTTCCCCCTGTTTCACGATAACCTCGCCGGCGCGTACTTCCGCACCCCCTTTGAGGATGTTGCGTCCTTTTGCTGCGTCCGCCTTAACGCTAATCTCATCTCCGGCGGCTTCCTCCGTGAACTCGACGGAGACAACGGCTTCCGCTCCGTAGGGGATACGCGCTCCGGAGCAGATTTTAACGGCGTTGCCTTTAGTGACTTTACCTTCAAATTTAGAGCCGGCGTACACGGAGCCGATGACTTTCAAACGCACCGGGTGACGTACCGTGGCTTTTTCGATATCGCCTGATATAATGGCGTAACCGTCTTTCAGGGAAACATCGGCGGTGGGGTAACTATCCCTGGCGATAATATCCCGCGCGGCCACCCGGCCGACACCCGCCGCCAGCGCCAGTTCTTCCGTCCCGACTGTTTTAATATTGGAGATGATAAGGTCGAAGGCTTCCCGGTAGCCTACGTAGTCGGCACCCTCATCAATTTCGTTATTCTCTATATCCGCCATAAAGCAAACACAGCCTCGTTTCAAGTATATACTCCGCCCATAAATTAATTCAAATAAAAAAACAATTAACAGGCAGCCATAAAGCAACCGGGGTAAAACTACGGGTTAACACGGAATAGTGTTGACTTTGCTATAATTCCAGTGTAAAATTCGCCATGTGTCAAATTTCGGCAGGTGGAATTATATATCTTTAACGATTTGCATAGTGCTTATGCTGGCACCGTGCCTGAACGTCTTTGCCATTACCGTGCCGGCGGCTGCTGCGGCGGCCGCCGCCAGGTGGACCAGAGTAAATATCCCCGCCGGGGGCGAGACCGGGGGCTGGGCGCTGGCCGATGGTTCGGACATAAGACACTTGACGCTGGCGGCTGACGGCACACTCTACGCTTACGGTGAGGGGCTGACCGATACGCTCCTGAAATCCACCGACGGCGGCTTGAAATGGTCCGCCACCGGCAAAGTGCAGGGCGTTATTCAGGCCATAGCCGTTTCACCGTACAATACCAATTTTATTTATTACGCTACCGAGGCATCCGTCTACCGTTCCACGGACGGCGGCAAAAGCTTTTCGGCGCTGCCGGATATTCCGGGGGGAGCGGGTACGGGTAACGTAGCAATAACTTCAATAGCCGCCGGGTGGCAAAACGGCGGCAATATTATCGCGGCCGGTACCCGGGATACCGATAGCGCCCAGTACGGCGGGGTGTACCTGCTTGACGATGCGGCGGCCGTTCCCTCATGGACGGATAGCAACATCGGCAATTATGACGTTTACGCCGTGGCTTTCCCGCCATCATACGCTGCCGACCCGCAGATAACCGCCGTCGCCACCGATGAAACGGATACGTATGTCTTCAGCAAAACCGGCAGCGGGGGATGGAGCGGAGCAATCGGGGCGGCCAAACTGAACCGTGATAACGCGGCGCCGCCAACCGCGGTAGCGATAGGAGAATCGGCCGCAATCGCTTTTCCGGATAATTACACCGGCGACGCGGGGTCGCCGGAATGTTTTTTCTACGTCGGCATCGATACCGGCGCGGGCAACGGCGATGTCTATAAAATCGAATGCGCGAATGCCCCAGTCGATTCGACGGCCACCGACCTGGATACCGGCGGGAGTTACGGGGCGGACAATACCGATATCACCGGGCTGGCAGCCTATAGCGATGGGAAAAACGTTACGCTGCTGGCCGGCGCCGCCGCTAGCGCCGTCATTTACATCAGCACCGACGGCGGAACCAGCTGGAAGAAAAGCCGGAAACCGCCGACGGGTGAAAAAAATACATACGTTCTTTTTTCCCCTGATTTCAGCGCTGCCGGGCTAGCGTACGCCGCCACGGGCGGCGGCGGCAGCGCCCTGTCCGTCAGCCGCGACGGCGGTGAAAACTGGAGCCAGGTCAGCCTTATCGACACGGCAATCAGCAACATCGTCGATATCGCGCCCTCACCGGGGTACAGCCAGGACAATACGCTTTTTATGATTACCTTCGGGAGTACGCCGTCTTCCGGCGGGCTCTGGAAGACCGCCGACGGCGGCCTGGCCTGGGAAAGAATATTATCCGGCGTTCATACGGGAGTAGCTACGCTTAGTCGTATCGGGCTGCCGCCGGAGTACGGCGCCGCTTGCCAGACGCTGTATATCGCCGGGGAAAGCGGCGGCAACACCGCCATCTGGGAATCCGATGACGGCGGCCGGAGATTCCGCGTCCGGCTTGTCCGCGACCCTGACACAGGCGCGTCAATTCCGCTAGACGCCTGGACGGTCGCCGGTGAAAATCTGCTATTCATCGGCAGTTACGATGGAGCGCACGGCCTGATTTACCAGACAACTAACGGAGGGCTCTCCATGACCGAAGGAACGCCCGCCGGCGCCAACTCGATATATTCGATAGCCATTTCCCCCGACTACATTAACGACGGGACGATACTGGCGGGCAACAGCCACGGCATGGTCTACAAATCAATGGACGGCGGCGCATCGTTCGTACCATTGCCCCCCGATACCGCCGCGGGGTCGCTGGCGGATTATATCGATGTAACTTTCGACCCCGATTTTAAAGAGAACCGGACGATTTACGCCGGCAGTACCGATACCGACGCGGGTTGCTACCGTTTGAATATCGATAACGACGATTACTGGGAAAGCATCGACGGGACACTGCCTTCAAACGCCGTCATCAACCGTTTAGCCGTAGCCGATACCGGCGTGCTTTACGGCGTTAATTCCCATGCCGACGGCGGCCTGGAACGCTGCCTCGACCCAAAGGCCGCCAGTCCCCTGTTCGAAACCGTTACCCGCGGCTTGAGCGACGGCGCCACCTTGACCGGTATCCGGCGGTCTGGCAGTCAGCTATGGGCTATCGACACAACGAACGGCAAGCTGATGACCTATAAAGACACGCTGACGTTACCGGTTACCCAGACTTCCCCGGAAAACGGCGCGGCGGGCATCGGCAGCCTGGTCGACCATGCGGTGCAGAACATCACGCTCGATTGGGAAGCGGTCGAAGGCGCTACAAGCTACCAATGGCAGTGCACCTACAACACCGATTTCTCGGCCATCCCCAGCAGACTGGAAGGGACAATCGACGCCAGTTCCGTGCATCTGCCGGACCTCGACCCGGCGACGCTCTACTACTGGCGCGTCAGGGTCAGCGCCCCGGTCTTAAGCCCGTGGTCGGTTAAACAATCGTTCACCACCAGCCTGGACACACAGGTAGTGGCACTCAAGCCGGAAAGCCCCGTCGCCGGGGCGGCGGACGTAGCCATCAGGCCGGTCTTCCAGTGGACGGCGGTGGTGGGGGCATCTTCCTACGAGTTGCTGGTGGCCGATGACGCCGCTTTTGAGAACCCGGTGATTATCAAGATAAACGAATACGCCCTGTCAACCAACGCGTGGGAATGCGATGTCAGCCTGGATTATGACACCACCTATTACTGGAAAGTAAGGGCGACGACCGCCGGGACGCACAGCACCTGGAGCTCCGCCGGTATTTTTACCACGGAAGCGGTACCTCCTCTTTTTTATGAGGACTTCAACGATGAAGCGGGCGTGCGCTTGCTGGACGGGCAGGACTCGATGATGATGCTGTACCCCGCTAAAAAGACCGCGTCCGCGGAACCGCTGCTGCCGCCGCCCGCCTCCGCCGCGCCGCCGGTCACGATACGGATACCTGACCTTAACGAACAGTCGCCGGTACCCAACTGGATTATCTATCTCATCGGGGGGCTGCTGGCGATAGTCTTCCTGGCATTAACCATCATTCTGGCAGTGGTGCTGAAAATAAAGCGTTTCTAGTTCCGGCGAACGCAACGTTTACCGCCATCTCCATTCTTGACACTGCCCTACCGCTGGTATATTCTAGATGCAATAAATATCCAGGAGGTTGTAATTATATGACCAATACACCATCAACATCGACTGGACTCAAGGAAAACGTTGCGGCGCTATTATGTTATGTGTTGGGGTGGCTTACCGGCATCATATTTTATATCCTGGAAAATAAAAACCCGGTAGTAAGATTCCATGCAGTGCAATCGATTGTCGTCTTCGGCGTAATTACCATCGCCGAGATAATCTTCGGCTGGATACCTTATATAAACGTTGTCCTGAATCCGCTAATCGGGATTTTCGCCTTTATTCTGTGGATAGTGCTGATGGTCAAGGCCTACCGGGGCGGCACGTATCACCTGCCGGTTGCCGGGCCGCTTGCCGAAAATTTCGAGCAGTGGTTAATGAAAAATCTAAAATTTTAGGAGTCTGCAAAATGCCGCTGGTTACCATCAAAATTATCACCGGGAGAACGACCGAACAAAAAAGGAACACGGCTAAGGACGTGACGGAAGCAATCGCGAAAAACTTAAATTGCCCGGCTTCCGCCGTACACATCGATTTTATAGAAATGAGCGCGGAAAATTACGCGCAGGGCGGGAAATTATTCTCCGACGAGCATTAGACAATGAAAGTACTGGGAATCATGGGCAGCCCGCGCATCGGGGGGAATACCGACCTCCTGCTGGATGAAGCGCTAAAGGGGGCGGCCAGCGGTGGGGCGGCGACGGAAAAAATCATCGCCGACCGGCTGAAGATAAGCCCCTGCAAGGAAATCTACGCCTGCCTGAACGACGGCAAATGCCCTATCAAAGACGATATGACCGACCTGTACGATAAGATACTGGCCGCAGATGCGGTGATTATCGCTTCCCCCATTTTCTTCTATACCGTGAGCGCCCAGCTGATGGCGCTCATCAGCCGCTGCCAGGCGTTATGGTCCCGGAAATACGTTCTGAAAAACCTGGATGTACCGGTTAAACGCGGGGCTTTTATCGCGGTGGGGGCAACGAAAGGCGCCAACTTGTTCGAAGGGCCGAAGCTGACGATCAGCTATTTCTTCAAGGCCATCAACGCCGAGAAAAAAGAAGAACTGCTCATCAGAAGCGTGGATAAAAAAGGGGAAATCAAAGAACACCCGGACTATCTCCGGCAAGCCTTCGAGCTGGGCAAAAGGCTGGTAGTTGGTTAAATTTTGATTTGTCATTGCGGGGAGTCCCGACTGCGGTCGGGGATGGATCGCAATGACACCACCCTTCGCCATCTGGATACCGGTTTGTGCCGGGATGGGTTTCATCTTCATTTTTAACCGGGCTTGCGCTCCCCTTTGATGCTTATCGTCACATCGCTGAAGGGGATAATGTTGCCGGTGGACAGCATGGCCTGCTTGGCCATATGCACCAGGCCGGAACAGCAGGGAACTTCCATGTGAACCACGGCAATGCTTTTAACGCCCGATTGTTTTAATATCTGGTTCAGTTTTTCCTGGTGCGCCTGGAAGTTATCCAGCTTGGGGCAGGCCACCAGCAAGGCTTTGTTCTCGCCCAGAAATTCCCGGTGAAAATCAGCCTGGGCAAACGGCACGCAGTCAGCCGCCAGCACAAGGTCGGCGCCTTTAAGGAAGGGGGCGGTGGGAGGCACGAGCGTAAGCTGTACCGGCCAGTGCGTCAGCCCGGAGGGTGCAGGAGTATGAGCAGCTTCCACCGCCGGGGCCGCCGCCGGAGCGGAGTTTTTGAATTGTTTAACCGCCGCCGAAGGGCAGCTGCAGGCCGGTCCGGGTTCCGGCGAGTCCGCCACTAGATGTTCCTCTACCGCTGCCTCATCGAAGCCTTCCGCTTCCCGCTCCTCGATACTGATCGCGCCCTGCGGGCAGTTCAGGCAGTTGCCGAGGCCGTCGCAGTACTTTTCGCTGATGAGCCTGGCCTTGCCGTCGATAATCTTTAAAGCGCCTTCCGCGCACGCCGTGATGCAGGCGCCGCAGCCGTTGCACAAATCCTCGTCGATTTTAACGACTTTTCTGACGGTCTTCGTGGTCATTTTTTGCCTCCTCTGGCTTTCGGGATGGAAAATTCCGGCCAGGGTTTCATGCACAGACCGGACATGCTGCAGGTCTTATTGCAGGTAATGCACCTGGCGCCGCTATCGATTACTTTCTTAACCTTTTTCTTTTTTAAAATATTCGTCTTTATAGCCATCGTTTGCCTCTTGATTTTATTGACTAATTAAAGTGTAGAGAAAGAGCAACGCCCAACTCTATGACTTAAGTCACAGGGGAATGAAAGAACGGATTGACACGCTCGTATCCAGTTGCTAAACTGAATCTGCGTAACGTAAACCATTTTCCGGCGCGAGGAGCATTCTTGGCTAAATCAGGCGGCATAGGGCTGGTCCAGGTCTTTACCGGCGACGGCAAAGGCAAGACTACGGCCATGCTCGGCACCGTGCTCCGGGCGGCGGGGCACGATTTTAAAACGCTGGTCATTTTTTTCATCAAGGGCAACGCCGCTGACGGCGAATTCAAGACCTTGCCCAAGCTGCCCAACGTGGCCGTGGCCAAGTTCGGGCTGCGCCAGTGGATAAGGGACCCGGCCAACGTTACGCCGGAAGAAAAAGCCGAGGCCAAAGCCGCCCTGGACGCCGCCCGCCAGGCCGTTACGTCCGGGCAGTACGACCTCGTGGTGCTGGACGAAATCAATGTGGCGATCTTCTTCAAACTCATCGAAATCGATGACGTAATCCGGCTCATTAAAGACAAAGCGGCGCGTACCGAGCTGATTCTCACCGGACGCAAAGCCGATAAGCGCATTATCGAGATGGCCGACCTGGTGACCGAGATGGTCAATATCAAGCACCCCTATGAAAAGGGAATAACCGCCCGGGAAGGCATCGAGTATTAATCAAAATAATATCTTCAAGGCAGAATTAACGACTCATGATAACCGGACCGAAACTCCTGCTGGCGACTTTTAATCAAGGCAAGATACGCGAATACCGCAGCCTGCTGGCCGGCATACCTTATGAAATCGTCACGCTGGCCGATTGCGGCATCCAAAAAGAAGTGGCCGAGACCGGCAAAACCTTCGAGGAAAACGCCATTCTAAAAGCGACCACGCTGGCTTCCATCAGCTGCCTGCTGACCCTGGCGGACGATTCCGGCCTGGAAGTGGACGCCCTCGGCGGTGAGCCGGGGGTAAGGTCGGCGCGGTACGCGGGCGAAAAGGCCAAAGACGCGGATAATATAGCCCGATTACTGAACCGGATAAAGGACGCGCCGGACACACTGCGCACGGCGCAGTTCCGCTGCGTTATCGCCATCGCGGAGCCGAACGGCAAGGTGGAGCTGTGTTCCGGTGTATGCCAGGGCATGATAATCGATGAGCCGAGGGGCAAGCACGGCTTCGGCTACGACCCGGTGTTTCTCGTGCCGGAGTTGGGCAAGACAATGGCGGAAATGACGCCGGGGGAGAAAAACCTCATCAGCCACCGGGCGCGGGCTGCCGCCAAAGCTAAAGAGCTGCTGATAAACCGAATGGGATAGGATAAAGCAGATGGGACTTAGGGGGATGTGATTTAGACCTCACCTCCTGTATCCCCCTCTCCGTTGACAGAGCCTTGTATCAAAAGTCATTCTGAACGTAGTGAAGAATGACAAACCAGTTGTCACTTTTTAACGTTGAGTTGTCTTACCGGCAGAGCTTCCATAGCGCCCCGATAGCCCAGGGGTTCGAACTGGTAGCGCGGGCCGTCTTCATCCGCCCAGGTATAGCCGTATAATTCCGGATTAAAACCATCCAGCACTTCCCACAGTTTCATTATGGCTCTATCGAATTTGTTATCCTCAAATGGCGGCCCCTGGAAGACCATCATCTTGCACGGCTTGAGGTCGATAATCTCATAGCCCTCCGGCACCGGCCCGGTATAGTCCGCCGGCATATCCACACCCATCACATATTCGGATGTCCCCGGTTTTTGCAGGTTCTTGGGCAGCCACATCCCGCAAGGCTCATAAAGGGCATCTTTCACGGCCTTAAGGTCATTAAGAAAATCACAGTTTACTTCCTCGCAGTACTCAAAGTAGTGAATTGCCTTGATGCCCCTTTTCAAAATCAGCTTCCGCGCCGGGCGGTCCACCACCTGAACAAAATAGGTATTAGCTTTGGATTTTGCCGTCACTTGTTTCCCTCCTTTTTGCAGGCTGTTGGTTACTGTAAAAATTCCTCTAAAGTAAACGGCTTGCCGTGACCGGGATAGACCTTCTTAACGTTAAGCGTCTTCAGCCTTTCTACGCTGGCATCCATTGCCGCCATATCGTCCACGAGATGGTTCTTTTTGGGTTTACCGCTGTTCACCAGAAAATCTCCGCAGAAAAGGTCGCCCCCGGCGGTGAGTATGCTTATCGAGCCCGTGGTATGACCTGGGGTATGCACGACTCTGGCGTCGAGGCCATATTGGGATAAATCATCCCCATCGTCAACGATAATATCAGGTTTAAAATTGCGGAAAATCAGCGGGCGGAATAATGCGGGCATTGTCTTGAGAAACACCGCTGGCTTATTTTTCCGATTGGCCAGCATATTTTTGGTTTCCACCGCCCCGGCTTCGTTCCGGTGTATGGCGATTTTGGCGCCGTATTTTTCCCGCAGGTAAACGCAACTGCCCGTGTGGTCATAATCCGCGTGGGTAATGACGACTAGTTTGAGGCTGCCCGGCCGGCAGCCCGCGGCGGTCAGTGTTTTCTTTAAAGCGCCGCGGGAGAAAGATACCCCGGTATCCACCATGAAAAACGCTCCTTCGGTTTTTACCAGATAACAGTTAGCGATTTTACCGGCGATAGTTTTAATTTCATACAGCATGGGTTTCTCCTTCATTATGCCGCACCATTCTAGCCCCTTTTTCTTTGCCTGGCAACCCTCTACTGTAAACTCTCCGCCCTTTCCTGTATAATACACACTAGAAGGTGTAACTATGACCGGACTATCCGATTCGTTCCAGCGCCCCATCAACTACCTGCGTATCTCCGTGACGGACCGCTGCAACCTGCGCTGTGTTTACTGCATGCCGGAAGATGGCATCAACCTGATGTCCCACTATGACATCTTGAGCTATGAGGAAATCTATACCCTCGTGAAAGCGGCGGCGGAACTGGGCATCAATAAAGTGAGGCTGACGGGCGGGGAACCGCTGGTCCGCGCGGGCGTGTCCGACCTCGTCAGGCTGATCGCCGGGATAGATACCATCAAAGACATTTCCATGACCACCAACGGTATCCTGCTGGCAAGATACGCCGCCGAGCTTAAAGAAGCCGGGCTTCACCGCGTCAATATCAGCCTGGATACCCTCAAGCCGGAACAGTTCCGCCGGATTACCCGCTGCGGCAGCCTGGAAGCAACGCTTAAAGGCATCGAGGCCGCCGGCGAAGCAGGGCTGATACCGGTAAAAATCAACATGGTGGTGATGAAGGGCGTCAATGACGGCGAGGTGATAGACTTTGCGCGCAAAACGCTAAAAGACGGGTGGAACGTGCGCTTCATCGAGCACATGCCGGTAAGCGGCGTGGACGCGTCAGCGACTTTCGTTTCCGTTAATGAAATAAAGCAACATATCGAGCCGCTGGGCAAGCTGGAGCCAGCGCAAATGGCCACTGGCAACGGCCCCGCCAAGTACTTTAAACTGCCCGGCGCCAACGGGACCATCGGCTTTATCACGCCGGTGACGGAGCATTTTTGCTACCAGTGCAACCGGCTGCGACTGACCGCCGACGGCAAGCTGCGGCTCTGCCTGCTCAACGAGGAAGAGATAGACCTGCGGGAGCCTTTGCGCGGCGGCGCCTCCGTCGAGGAGTTGAAAGCCCTGATTGAAAGCGCCATCGCCAAAAAACCCAAGAGCCACCACCTCGCCGATGGCAGCCGCCATAAAGGCCGGCCGATGTCCCAGGTGGGCGGGTAGCATTATTTACTTTAAAGCAGTATCATAAACATAACATGAAAAACAAAGCAACGCTGGCTGCGAACGATTTGCTCCCTTCCAGGAGAATCATTTAATGGCCGGGAAAAAGCTGACCCACCTGGATGATGCCGGAAGACCCCACATGGTGGATGTTACCGCCAAGGCAGATACCAACCGTGTTGCCGTAGCCAAGGGACTCGTGAGGATGCAGCCCGCCACGTTTAAACTCATCAAGAGCGGCGGCACCAAAAAGGGCGAGGTCCTTTCCGTAGCGCAGCTGGCCGGCATTATGGCCGCCAAAAAGACCCCGGACTTAATCCCACTCTGCCACCCTATCCTCATCGGTAGCGTTAAAATAGACTTCACGCCGCACGCGGCGGATAGCGCCATAGAAATCGCCGCCACGGTAGAAAGCACCGGCAAGACCGGGGTGGAGATGGAAGCGCTCACCGCCGTCTCCGTAGCCGCCCTGACCATTTACGATATGTGCAAAGCCGTTGACCGCGGCATGAAAATAGAGCAAATCCGGCTGGTGAAAAAAAGCGGCGGCAAAAGCGGCAAGATAGAGCTTGAATAGAATTGCATAATGTTGTATACTGTCCACCACAGCTATTTTTGGGGGGTGCGCCATGAAACTAACCTGTCTTCAAGAAAACCTCAATCGGGGGCTGGCCATCGTCGGGAGAGCCGTAGCCACCAGAACGACCCTGCCCATTACCAACAACGTTTTGCTGGCTGCCGATGAAGGCAGACTCAAACTCGTCGCTACCAACCTGGAGATGGCCATCAGCTGCTGGATAGGCGCGAAAATAGAGGAAGAAGGCTCCATCACCGTGCCGGCGCGGCTGCTGACGGAGTTCGTCAGTTCCCTGCCCGCCGATACGATATCCGTCAATCTATCTCCCCAGACCAAGACGCTCGGTTTAAAGTGCGCCCGCTTTGAAGCCCGCATCAGCGGCGTCGATGCCAAGGAATTCCCCCCGATTCCCAGCGTCGATGAAGGCGTCACGACCGAGGTGGAAGTGGAAGCCCTGCGCCAGGCAATCAACCAGGTCGTCTTCGCCGCCGCTACGGAAGAATCCCGCCCGGTACTGACCGGCGTCTGCACCCAGTTCGAAGGCAATACGCTGACACTCGCCGCGGCCGATGGTTTCCGCCTGGCGGTCTATAAAATGCCCGTCAAAAACAAGGTCGATCAGAAGGTAGAGGTCATTATCCCCGCCCGCACCCTGGCTGAACTGAACCGCCTGATGGGGGACCAGGAAGAAGCGGTGAAAATTACGCTTAATCCCAACAAGAGCCAGGTGCTCTTCCGCTTAAAGAGCACGGAGCTGGTATCCCAGCTCGTCCAGGGGACATTCCCCAATTATTCCCAGCTTATCCCCAAGAGTTATAACACCCGTGTGATGGTCAGCGTAGCGGATTTCCTGCGCGCCACCAAGACAGCCTCAATATTCGCGCGCGATGGCAGCGGCATCGTCCGGCTGGTGGTCACGCCCGGCAGCGAATCTAACCCCGGACGGCTGGCCGTTTCCGCCCGCTCCGAAGAAATCGGTGACGATGTCGGCGAAATCGATGCCACGGTAGAAGGCGCGGATTCCAAGATAGCCTTCAACGGCAAGTACCTGATGGATGTCTTGAGCGTCCTCAAGGAATCGCAGGTGGCGCTGGAGACGACCAATCCTTCCAGCCCCGGCCTGATACGGCCGGTAGGCTCCGAGAACTACACGCACGTAGTCATGCCCATGTTTGTCCAGTGGTAATTTTTTAGTTTACAGTTGATTCAATAGAGGGGAGTTTAATAACTCCCCTTTTTTTATCTGACGTGTCCTTGTATTCCGGGGGTCTCAAACACCACTTTTGAAGCTAAAATTCAAGAAAAGTGTACATTGAAACGTTGACTTGACAAAAGATGTGATATTCATTTAACATCGTGGTAGCAGTTGGGAGCTCGCTGCCAGCTTGCACCTTTGCAGCTTAGAGAATTTTGGCCGTCGAACGGAAAGGTTTTTAACCGCCGTTCGCCGGGTCCCCCCTCCTGTACTAACAGGGGGGCCGCAAGTAGTCAATTTGAAGCTAAAGCTGTTCCAAGTTTTTCCTCTTTCAGTCGTGAAAAGTTGTGTACAACAATATTATGAATTTTGAATTGTTCATAACGTTAGTAACAACAGTACTGGTTGCAGTAATAGGATGGTTTATCGTACATCGTCTATCTGCGAATAGAGAAAGAGAAGCCAAAAAGCGTGAAATGAGAGTGCAATACCTGTTGGATGCTTGGAGAAGCTTGGCAAATGCCACTAACAGGAAAGATAATTCACGATCGAATGAATTAGAGTCTGCTATTGAAGACATTCAGTTACTTGGCACTGATAAACAAATAAAATTAGCAATACGATTTGCCGAAGAATTTGCAAGGAATAATAAAGCTGATTTAGATGAGCTGCTTAACGACCTTCGTAGCGATTTAAGAAAAGAATTGAAATTAGAAATAGCAGCAAATAGAATCAAGCATCTTAGAATAGCTAGTGATTCTGATAAAAAAGACTCATAATGTTTCGTTAGACGCGCACTTACTCGGTAAGATACTCGCTGCCTCTTTAGCCTCCAAAGAGTCATAGCGCAAGAGAATCAGACAAGCCCATGTTTGTCCAGTGGTAATTTAGAAATAAACCCTAGCATCATGAAGGGGGAGCATTTCTCCGCCCCCTTTTTATTTTTTACTGCTTTTTCTGCATTAATATTATCTCAACGCCAGCGTAATATTGACAATGATATAATTTAAATACTACAATAGGACAGTTTCTCTGGAGCTGTTTCACCTAAAGCCCGATGCTATCGGGATATGGTGAACAGTCGGTACCCCAGTTGCAACGGGGTCGACGGCATTACTGAAAACGGTAATGCTTCCCGGGTGGAAAAGGAGAAAAATGGTTTTATACTGTTCTTAAATAGCGCGCTTCGTTCATGAAGGCGCTATTTTTTTATTTCTTCTTTTCCCTGCGCCGCAGCCAGGCTTTAGTTATATCTAT